>CAZUUR010000015.1:0-10497 GCA_964622815.1 uncultured Oscillospiraceae bacterium
ATATTACAGATGTTGTGCCTAAATATTCAGATGGTGTGATAAAATAAAGCTTAAATGGGCAGCCTTAACGGGCTGCCCATTTTAATTGGAAAGGCGGGAGCAAGCTCCCGCCTTATATTTATTGTAGTGCGTTTATATCCGATATTCCTTCACAAGAGCGTGCAAGTCGCGCGCCTTGTCGTTGAGCTCCTCGCTTGAGGCCATGCTTTCCTCCGCAACGGCGCTGTTTTGCTGTACGACGCTCGATATTTGGTCAACGGCCACATTCACCTGACGCAGCGCCTGTGACTGCTCGGCGCTCTTGCGGGTGATGCTTTCGATAAGCGAGTGAGTATCCTCGGTTATCTCAACCACGTCTTTAAGCGAGTTCGCCGCGCTTGTGGCTATATCCGAGCCGTTGTGTACGCTTGCTATGGATTCCTTGATAAGCGCGTTCGTTTCGCTTGCGGCCTCGGCGCTCTTACCCGCCAGGTTTCGCACCTCGTCCGCTACCACAGCGAAGCCCTTGCCGTATTTTCCGGCGCGCGCCGCTTCAACGGCGGCGTTGAGAGCGAGTATGTTGGTCTGGAAGGCTATATCGTCTATGGCCTTTATTATTTTTTGTATCTTGCCGGATTTAAACTGTATCTCGTCCATAGCCGCGAGCATTTCCTTCATGCGGTCGTTCTGCTCGTTTATCTTAATGGCAACCCTGTCCGAAAGCCCCTTAACCTCAAGCGCTGTTTCTGCGTTTCTGTCAACGTTGGCACTTATTTCCGTGATGGTGGAGCTAAGCTCCTGTATTGTGGAGGCCTGCTCGGTCGTGCCGGTGGCGACGGTCTGCGCGGCGCTTGAAATGTGCTCCGCCTTGAGATTTATAGCCTCGGCCGCCTCCTCCATAGCCTGTATGAAAGTGCGGGTATTCTGCTGAATGCCGTTTAGCGCGGTTTTCATGGCGGCGAAATCGCCCTCGTATGTAACGCTGCTCACAACTGTGAAGTCGCGATCCGCCATCTTGGTGAGCATATCCGATATATCGCCTATATAGTTGTTGAGATTTACAACGGTTTTGTTCATAACTCTGGCAAGCTCGCCCGCTTCGTTATGCACCTCTATGGTGAGAGGCTCATTGTTGAGCCTGCCGTGCTCTATGTCCTTTGCAAGCTCGACCACCTTGTTTATCGGCTTGCCAACGCCGTTCTGCACGGAGGTGTAGAGCACTGCGCACATTATTGCGAGCAATACGAACGCGCCCCCGCCGATAAGCAGCATTATGCGATCCATTTCCATGCCCACCTCAACGGTGCTCGCGCCCACGAATATTGCGCCTATCACCTTGCCGTCGTCGTCGCTTAGCGGCTCGTAGGTAAAGAGCATGTTTTTGCCGAATACTGTTCCCTCATCTTCATAGCGCTGCCCCGCGTTTATTATGGCGGCAACATCGCTGTCCAAAGAGCCCTGCGCAATGCGCGCGCCTGTTTGATCCATAAATGTGGTGTTTAAAAGCGTTGTGCCGGAATATATGCTTGTTTCGCAGCCTGTGGCTTCCTTAACGCTGTCCACAAGCCCCGTTCCCTCAAAGCTGTAGCCTATGAGAAGCCCGCCGCGCAGCTTATAGTTCGATGCATCGACAACCTGCTTGCGCGAAATATAGCTCATGGGCACGTTGGTGGCAAAGTTTGCATAGCTTGCGCCTTCGGTGAGCAGGCTCGAGAGCTTTATGTTATCTGGAAGAATGCCTAATTCGTAAATCACATTGCCCTTATCGTCAACAAACACGGCAAAAATACCATCGTCGGAAAGCTTGCCGGCCGTGAGCACCTTAATGGTATCCGCAGAGCTGGCTTTAAGTGCGGCCGATATGGAGGAATCGGTGCTAAAGGATATTGCCAGGTTCTCAACCTCTTTTTCCTTGTTCTCAAGCGTTGTGTTGAAAACGTTGAAGGCGGCGCTGCTTGAATTGCGCAGCGTCTTTTTCACCTGCGTGAAGAAAAGCTGCTCGGAGCAGATTACCATTATAGCTATAAGCACAACCAGCACTATAGCCACAAAGGTTATAAGCTTTGTGCTTATTTTGTGCATTTTAACATTATTAAAATTCGCTTCGGCCTTACCTACGCGCGCTTTAATCTTAGAGGCGGCTTTATCCACCTTTTTTTGTTCCTTGGCGAGCTTGGCAAGCCGCTTTGGGCCGCTGTCCCTTTGCTGCTTGGGCTGGGACGGCTTGGCAGCGGACTTTTCATTTGAGACGGCTGAAGTATTCTTCTCTTGATTTTCAAGCTTTTCCATTAAAAACCTCCGTAATACGTTCGCGCGCATATTTAAAATTATACCTAATACCCCAAAATGTATATATATAAGTATATTATAGGCAACTGGGCAATGTCAATCGCGCAGGGGGATAAATATGGCAATATATGATTAAAACACTCGAAAACAAGCGAAAAGGGCTGTGAGCAAAATACGGTGGAGTATTTACTCAACCGCGTTTTGCTCACAGCCCTTTTAGTTATATCAATTAGGGTAAGCGTGGCACAAGCCTAGGCTTACTGCTCCTTGGGCTTTTTATTCGTGAGCTTATTCATCAGCTTCACAAAGCCGTAAAGCACGAATATTACGGCGAAAATGCCTATAAGCCCCTTTGCCATTATAAGCAGCGCGTCTACGAACGCCGCCGTGTTTATTGAGAATACGAAACCTTCCATGAGCGCCTCCTTATAGCATGCCTTCTACTATGGTTATCACAAGTCCGCCCGCGATGACCGACGCTATCTGGCCGGATACGTTCGCGCCCGCCGCCTGCATTAGCAGGAAGTTCTGCGGATCTTCAGCAAGACCCATCTTATGCACAACTCGGCTTGACATAGGGAATGCCGATATGCCGGCTGCGCCTATCATGGGGTTTATCTTCTTCTTGCTGAACAGATTGATGAATTTTGCAAACATCACGCCGCCTATAGTATCGAATATGAAGGCGACGAGGCCAAGGCCTATTATCATAAGCGTAGCGGGATTAACAAAAAGCTCGGCTTTCATTTTCATTGCCACGGTTATGCCAAGGAATATCGTGATGAGATTTGCAAGCACATTCTGCGCGGTGCTTGAAAGGCTGTCTAAAACGCCGCACTCGCGAATGAGGTTGCCAAACATTAAAAAGCCGATAAGCTCCGCGCTCTTGGGGGCAATAGTGCCCGCGAGCAGCGTTACGAATATGGGGAAAATTATTTTTGTGCTCTTGGATATGGATTCGGGACGGTATTCCATTTTTATCCTGCGCTCGCTCTTGGTGGTTATCATGCGAATTACGGGCGGCTGAATAATTGGCACGAGCGCCATATATGAATATGCTGCCACCATTATCGCGCCCTGGAAGTTGGACTTAAAGTAATTTGCCACATATATGCTCGTTGGGCCGTCGGCCGCGCCTATTATGGATATGCTCGCCGCGTCCTGAAGCGAAAAGCCAAAAAGCCGCGCCAAAGCGAGCGTGAAAAATATGCCGAATTGCGCAGCCGCGCCAAAGAGCATCATCTTAGGCTCTGAAAGCAGCGGCCCAAAGTCTATCATGGCGCCTATGCCGATAAATAGCAGCAGCGGAAAAAGCTCGCTTGCTATTCCGGCGTCAAAAAGAGTCTGCAAGGCTTCGGTGTTGACCGATGGGATATTTACCAAAATAGCGCCAAAGCCCATGGGCAAAAGCAGCGTGGGCTCCATGCCCTTGCGTATCGCCAGATATATGAGCACGCAGCCGATGATTATCATGAGAAGCTGCTGCCATGTGAAGCCGGTGACGTTTTCAAACAGCATCACTATATCGAGTAAAAAATCCATTGGTTTCCTCCTAATTATTCTAAGATGTTAATAATACTATGCAAAGCACATTTTGGCAACAAAAAAACATCAATCTTAGCATTGCCTTAACACTGTGCGCAAGTAAAATACATGCGGATAATATTTAAAATGACAAATTTCGCGCACAATGCTATAATTTGCTTATGGAAAAAAAGGCTGATCAAATAAAAGAGCTTCGCGGCGATACCAAAACGCTTGCGAAAATTGCGCGCAGGCGCGCGGCAAAAGGCGCTTTGAGAAGCGCGCGCACGCCCTTTATCGCGGTGGCTGCGGTGGCGCTTTTTGCGCTTGTTGGCGTGCCGCTCATGCTAAACGGCACAATACTTGAGAGCGGCCTGCCAGCGCGTGCAGCGCTTGCCGAACCGCCAAGGCCATCTTTATCGCCCGCGCCGCCGCCCACGCCCTCAAGCACACCTGCGCCCACGCTTGAGCCAACCGCCTCCGCCAAGGAGGAAGAGCCTATCCAAGCCCGTTTTGACGTTGCCAGCTATACGGATATTGAGCCCGGCGTTGATATGGCGGCTATTATAAATATTCAGTCGCGCCTCATGGAGCTTGGCTATATGGAAAGCGCCGAGCCTACGGAGCATTTTGGCCCCGCCACACAGGAGGCAGTAAAACGCTTCCAAAATAGCCATTATATCACCGTTACAGGTGCGCTTGACGCGCTCACGCAGGCGGTGCTTTTTAGCTCAAGTGCAAAGCTTTATGTTTTGAACGAGGGCGATAAGGGGGACGAGGTGAGTCAGCTTCAGGCGCGCCTTGGCGACCTTTCATATTATGAAGATAAGGAAAACGGATATTTCGGCACGGCGACAGCTCGTGCGCTGTCGGCATTTCAGGTGAAAAACGGGCTTAGCGCCACGGGCAGCGCGGACGAGGAAACTCGTGCGCTCATATATTCGCCGCGCGCCGTTCCCGCAGTTGAGCCTACGCCCACGCCCACTCCCAAGCCTACAAAAACGCCTAAGCCTACAAGATCGCCAAAGCCCACTTCAACGCCATCAAGCGGCGTAAATTGGCCCGGCACAACATCGGGCGGCTGGAACGTGCCAAATCCCGATCCTCAAACGCAAACTCCCGTCCCAACGGACTCCGCGTGGAATCCGCAGCCTATACAGACTGCCGCGCCCACGCAAAATCCGTTTGACGGCGAAACGCTCGCCAGCGCCGATGTGAGCGGCTTCCTCGCGGTGGCGCGTATGCAGGAGGGCAAGCCCTATATTTATAGCACCGAAGGCCCAAACAGCTTTGACTGCTCAGGCTTTGTGTATTATTCGCTGCGCTCTGTGGGTGTGAAGGTCAAGCGTTACAGCGCGGCGGGTTTTTCGGAGCTTGGCGCGTGGCAGACGATACAGGGAAAGGCAAATCTTATACCTGGCGATTTGATATTCTTTAGAAATGACTCTTCCGCCGCCATAAGCCATACGGGTATTTGGCTCGGCGGCAACAGCTATATACATGCCTCGTCCAGCGCGGGACGCGTGGTTGTGAGCACATGGAGCGATTGGAGCGCGAGAAACTTCATGATGGGCAAGCGCGTATTCTAGCGCACGCTTGCAGCGAAAACATTCGCTTATTCCGGATTGTTTCCCGCAAGCTCCTTAAACGCTTTTATCACTTCTTCGCAGCTAAGCGTGTAGCCGGCTTTTTTTGTAAGGTCGCATATACTCTTCGCATCACAGATGTCTAGCCGCGAAAATTGCTGTCTGAGCTTGGGATCGGCCATCATTGCGTCAAATGCCTCCTGCACGTATTTATCCACTATGCATACCTCCTTTGCGCGTGCTTGGCTTAATTATATCTATGCCGCGTAAAAAAGGTGTAACACAAAAAAGGGGCTGCTGAGCAGCCCCTTTTCTTTAGTGCGTTTACGCCTTGGCGGATTTGCCTTCTTTTTTGTTGGTGATTATCCTTATTACCAACACAACGCCAACCATAGCTGCAATGGCTATGGGGAGAAGTATGGGGCTGGGGAAGAAGCCGGCGATAAGGAAGAACACAAGGCTCGTTACGCCAACGCTGACGGCGTAAGGCATCTGTGTGAGAACGTGGTTAATATGATCGGACTGTGCGCCCGCGGAGGACATTATCGTAGTATCCGATATGGGCGAGCAGTGATCGCCGAACACAGCGCCGCTCAGGCAGGCCGCTATGCCGACGAATGCGAGGTTCGCGTTCGGGCCGTCGAAGGGGAATACCGATATAACTATCGGGAGCAGCATGCCGAATGTGCCCCAGGAGGTGCCGGTCGCAAAGGACAGACCCATCGCTATAAGGCAGATTATTGCGGGCAGGAAGCTCTGGAGCGATTCAGACTGGGATCTAACAAACGTTTCAACCACGTCGCGCAGACCAAGCGAAAGGGTCACGTTGCTCAGCGTCCATGCGAAGATGAGGATGAGAACGGCGGGAACCATGGCGCGGAAGCCGGAAACCAGGCAGTCCGCATACTCTTTAAGCGTCATTACCTTGCGAGCAAGGAAGTAGATGAACATTAAGAGGAGCGCTATAAAGCTGCCGTAAACGAGGCCGAGCGAGGCGTCGCAGTCCGCAAAAGCATCCTGAAGGCCAACGCCGCTGCCGGGATAGAAAAGCTCCCAGCCGCCGGTGTAGAGCAGGCCGATTATGCAGAAGATTATGAGAGTAACAATGGGGAGTACAAGGTCGATAACCTTTCCCTTTTCATTGAACTTCTCCTCGGCGGCGTTCTCGTAGGGACGCGCGGCGGTGGTGTACAGATCGCCCTTCTTGGCGTTGTCCTCATGCTTTTTCATCGGGCCGAAATCGAACTGAAGTATCGTGATGGTTACGATGAAGGCAAGGGTGAGCAGCGCATAATAGTTATAGGGTATTGAGTTTGTGAAAAGCTCGAAACGGCTGAAATTGCCGGTGGATTCAAGCGAACCAGCAACCGCCGCCGCCCAAGAGGATATGGGCGCTATTATGCACACGGGAGCCGCGGTGGAGTCAACAAGATACGCAAGCTTCGCGCGGGAGATGCCGTGCTTATCGGTGACAGGACGCATAACGTTGCCAACGGTGAGGCAGTTGAAATAGTCGTCAACAAATATGAGAACGCCGAGAATAAATGTTGCAAACTGCGCACCACGACGGGTTTTGATGTTCTTCTCAGCCCATTTGCCGTATGCTGCAGAGCCGCCCGCCTTGTAAACAAGCGAACCAACGATGCCAAGAGCAACAGTGAAGATAAGTATACCAACGTTCCAACTGTCCGCAAGTACGCCTACCATGCCGCCTGAGCCGTCCGCGCCGCCAAATACGGTGAGCACGGTGTCTATCGGGCCGAAATTGGCAATGAAGAGCGAACCGACGAAGATACCCAGGAAGAGTGAAAGATAAACTTCCTTGGTGATAAGCGCCAGAGCTATTGCCACTACCGGCGGAACAGCAGCCCAAAGGGTGTTCATAAAGGGGTTGGTCGCATCGCCGTCAGCAGCAAAAGCGACTGCGCACACCATGATTGCCAGAACGAAGATAGCGGCAATGATGAAGCGCCGTTTTCTGTTTGTTGGTTTCATAACTTGTGAGTCCCTCCTAGTGTATTTCGGGTATAATAATGCCCGTAATGTTATTTTATCTAATTATGGACGAAATGTAAACAGAAAGAAACACGAAATTTATGGCAAAATATGTGGGAGTCACTTTATGCATGCCATATACGCGGGCATACCTTGATTTTTAGCAAAAATATGCACGGAAATTCATAAAAATACATGTAAGAATGTGTAAATGAATAAATGATGGGGACGCACATCTGTCCGTCCCCATCATTTTACTTGCGTCTGAGAGGCGAGCCTGAGCGCGTGACGGGTGCTTCCCAATACATAAGCTCGCCCTCACATCTTTTAGCTATGCGCACTATGCGAGTTGTGCATTGATCAATTTCGGGCTTAATAAGCGTGCCTATCCTGTGCAGCCGCACGCCGTGTGAAAGCTCCTGCTCGGGCTGATAAACCCTATCACCCAAAGCGAAGCCCGAAAGCCGCGCCTGCTCGGAGAAGAGCAGCATAAGCTGCTCCGTTGGAAAATAAACGTTGAATGTGAGCTTGCGTGCGGGCGAGAGCGAGTCGCCAAGCTTTTGGTAAAACTCGATGCGCTTGCCGTTCTCTATCGTCCAAAGCTTGGCCTCGTCTGGGAAAAGCAGCTTATAATATGTGCTGTAATCGCCGTCCTCCTTATAAGCTACGGACGCTATGACCACCTTCTCATGGTCGCAAAGCTCCTTTATCGGCTCAATATGGTTTGCTAAGCAAACATAATATACGCCCATTACCATGGCGTTCGTGCTCACAACGCCGCAGAATACGGTGTCCAGCTTGGCTATGCGCTCAAGGAGCTGATCGGCATGACGCTTTTCGCGCGAGTTGAGCTCGGTGCGCTTAACATCGCGTGTAAGGCAGCTTACCTCAACGCATACGCCCATTTCAGGGCGCGGCGAGCCGTCGAGCGACATATCGGCCTCATAAAGCGCGGCGCTGCCCTCAAACGGCCAGTCGTATTCAAGCCAATCGGTGCTTTTCTTCATTACTCGATTATGGCCTTTATCCTGCGCACGCCCGCGGACGAGGCCTCTTCCTTCTTAATTTTGAACGAACCGAGCTCGCCGGTGTGGTTTGCGTGCGGGCCGCCGCATATTTCCTTTGAAAAAGCGCCCATCGTGTATACCTTCACTCGCTCGCCGTATTTATCACCGAAAAGGCCTATAGCGCCTTGCGCGCGAGCTTCGTCCACCGTCATTTCCTCGCAGGTTATCGTGGCGTTAGCCGCTATGGCCTCGTTCACGAGCCTTTCAACCTCCTCTAGCTCCTCGGGCGTGACCTTGCGCTCAAAGCTAAAGTCAAAGCGCAGCCTCTCGGCGGTTATGTTTGAGCCGCGCTGCGCGACGGTGTCGCCTAAAACCTTCCTTAGCGCCGCCTGCAAAAGATGCGTGGCGGTGTGAAGCCGAGCCGTCTGTTCGCCGGTGTCCGCAAGACCGCCCTTAAAGCGCTGCTCAGCGCCCGCCTGCGATTTTTTCTGGTGCTCGGCAAAGGCCGCGTGGAAGCCCTCAACATCGACTGTGAGGCCGTTTTCACGCGCCATTTCCTCGGTAAATTCTATGGGGAAGCCAAAGGTATCGTAAAGGCGGAAGGCGTTGATGCCGTCTATCCTGTTATCAGCGAAGCTGCCCTTTATGCGCTCGAACTCACGCATGCCGTTGCGCAGCGCCTTTGCAAAGCGTCCCTCCTCGCGGGAAAGCTCGTCGCGTATAAACGCCGCGTGCTCTTTAAGCTCGGTGTAATAATCGCCGTATTGGTCTATTACCACCTGTGCCACTTCCTTTAGCGTGTCGTCGGGCATTTCAAGCTGCATGGAATATCTTATCGCGCGGCGTATCAAGCGCCTTAATATATAGCCCTGATCAATATTGCTGGGGGTTATCGCGCGCGGGTCGCCAAGCATAAATACCGCCGCGCGTATATGGTCGGCCACTATCCTAAAGGCCTTTATCGTGTCCGCAGAGGCCTCATATTCCTTGCCGCTCAATTCGCGTATCTTCTGGATTATGGGCGTGAAAGCATCTGTATCGAAAACGCTTTTTGCGCCCTGAAGCGTGGCTATGGTGCGATCAAGCCCCATGCCGGTATCCACATTTTTCTGCTCTAGCGGCTCAAACTTGCCATCGCCAAGCTTGTTGTATTCCATGAACACATTGTTCCATATTTCAAGATATTTGCCGCACGAGCATGACGGATTGCACTCCGGGCAGCATTTTTCGCGGCCGGTATCGTAAAAAATCTCGGTATCAGGGCCGCACGGGCCTGTCATGCCGGCGGGACCCCACCAGTTATGCTTTTTTTCAAGATAAAAAATATGGTCGGGCGAAACGCCCATCTCCACCCAGCGGTCGTGCGCCACAGTGTCGCGCGGGGCATCGTTATCGCCCGCGAAGCAGGTGAAGTAAAGCTTATCCTTAGCTATGCCCAAATATTTTTCGCTCGTTAGAAATTCCCATGAATAGGCTATGGACTCGTGCTTGAAATAGTCGCCGAGCGACCAGTTGCCCAGCATTTCAAAGAAGGTGCAGTGCGATGTGTCGCCCACTTCGTCTATATCGCCTGTGCGCACGCATTTTTGCACGTCCGCAAGCCGTTTGCCGCCCGGATGTTTTTCGCCCATGAGATAGGGCACGAGCGGATGCATGCCCGCCGTTGTGAAAAGCACGGTGGGGTCGTTTTCGGGTATGAGCGAGGCGGAGGGAATTATGGCGTGCCCCTTCTCGCGGAAAAATTGAAGATACAGCTCCCGGAGCTCTTTTGACGTTAGTTTACGCATATATGTTACCTCATTATATAGTTATTTTAGACCAAACATTATACCTTTATTTTACACGCCCTGTCAAACCCCTGTGTTGCCAAAATGACGCGTTTCTGATAAGATATACATTGAAATATTATGTGGAGGGTCGCTAGCATGGAAAGCAGGCAGCATGAGATAATCGTTTCGGACGCTTTATTGGACGAAAAGGGCAATATTAAAGAGCCGGGCTGGGCGAGAGGCTTATTGCCGCAGTATGATCGCAAGGCCATAAAAGCTAATCCGTTTCGCATAAAGGAATGGGATTATTATCTCGTATACGACGATCATTACGGTATCGCTTTAGCA
>CAZUUR010000015.1:10507-15527 GCA_964622815.1 uncultured Oscillospiraceae bacterium
TCGTACATGGGGCTAATATCCGCCTCCATACTCGATTTCACCGCGCCCAGCGAGACGACAAAATCCGTAATGGAAGCGTTCACGCGCGGAAAATACGGTCTGCCGTCAACGTCAAAAAGCGGAGTAACGCAGTTTTCCGGCAAAAACGTGGCAATGCGCTTCGACGTAACGCGCGATGATGAAACAGGCGTTACCGAGCGCTCGCTTATCGCCGGGTGGAACGATTTTTTAAACGGTAAGCGGCTCGATATAAATATAACGCTCACCGAGCAGCCCACGCAGAGCATGGTTATTGCCACGCCATTTAATAAGGAAGCGCATTTTTATTACAATCAAAAGATAAACTGCATGAGCGCTGTGGGCGAGGCGCGGCTTGGCGGCAAGACGCTGCACGTTTTTAAAGAAAGTGCGTTTGCTACGCTCGACTGGGGGCGCGGCGTGTGGACTTATGACAACACATGGTACTGGAGCAACGGCAACGGAATAGTTAACGGCAAGCCGCTCGGCTTCAATCTTGGCTACGGCTTTGGCGATACCTCGGCCGCGAGCGAGAACCTTTTGATATATGAAGGCAAGGCGCATAAGCTGGGCACGGTGAAATTCAACATACCCGATAATGAAACGGGCTATATGAAGCCGTGGACGTTCACCTCGGACGATGGGCGCTTTGAAATGGACTTTGTGCCCATTATAGATAGGGCCGCGCGCACAAACGCGCTGATAATCGAATCGGATCAGCATCAGGTGTTTGGCCGCTTCACGGGCAAGGCCGTGCTTGACGACGGGACGGCGCTTGAGCTCAAGGACTTGCTTGGCTTTGCCGAGAAGGTGCGAAACAGGTATTAGCATGCGGCGCGCAAATACAGCCTGCTTTACTGGATACAGAGCCGCCAAGCTGCCTTGGGGCAATATGGAAGCTTCCGTTGAGGCGAAGCTTCTGCGGCTTGACCTGCTTGCTAATATTAGAGCGGCCAGCGCAAATGGGATAACGCATTTTATCGTGGGCATGTCCGACGGAACGGATTTGATGGCGGCGGAAATGGCGCTTGGACTTCGCGGGGAGCTTGGGCTCACGCTTGAGTGCGCGGTACCCTTTCGCCAGCAGGCGGCATACTATACCAATAGCGATAAGCGGCGCTACACGCGCATACTTGAGTGCGCGGATAAGAAAACGCTGCTTTCAGACGGGTATGCAACAGGCTGCTATGAATTGAGAAATAAGTATATGGTGGATCAAAGCTCACTTGTGATAGCTGTCTTTGACGGCGTTGCGGGCGGCACGCGAAGCACCGTTGAATACGCAAAGAAAAGTAATGTGGAGACGATAATCCTGTCTCCTCTTAGGACAGAGGAAGTGATTGATCATGGCGCTTATAGCGGCGCAGAATATAAAGAAAACGTTTATCCTCAGACTGCTCTTTGAGGGTGTTTCATTTGAGGTGAACGATGGCGATAAGATAGGTCTTGTGGGCGTGAACGGCTGCGGCAAGACAACTCTTTTTCGCATTTTAACGGGCAATGAGCCTCTTGACGAGGGCGCGGTTTATAAAAATCGCGAGGCGCGCATTGCCACGATGGAGCAGACCGTCAAGCAGGAGAATCTTGAGCTTTTGGACGCGGTGCTCGATGTTTTCAGCTTCCTTAAAAAAGCCGAAAGGGAGCTTGACGAGGTGAACGAGAAGCTTCTCAGCGCCACCGGCGCGGAGCTTGACAAGCTGATAGAAAAGCAGCACCAGCTAAGGGAAAGCTATGAGGACGGCGGCGGGCTAACATATAAAAGCCGCACGAGAAGCACGCTTCTCGGTCTTGGGTTTACGGAGGACGAGCTAAAGCAGCCGCTAAGCACAATGTCCGGCGGCCAGCGCAACAAGGTGCAGCTTGCAAAGGTGCTTTTATCAAATGCCAACCTTTTGCTCCTTGACGAGCCTACGAACCACCTTGATATAAAGAGCGTGGCGTGGCTGGAAGGCTTCCTGCACGATTATAAGGGCGCGTTTATAGTTATTTCGCACGATAGATATTTTCTTGACGTGGTTACAAACCGCACCTTCGAGCTTAAAAACACACGGTTTTTTGTGTCCGAAGGAAATTATTCGAGGCATGTGGAGCTTATGAGCAGCGAGCAAGAAACGCTCCGCCGCAAATATGAAAATACCAAGAAGGAAATTCGCCGCATAGAGGGCATAGTTGAGCAGCAGCGAAGATTTAATCAGGAGCGCAACTATGTGACCGCCGCCTCCAAGCTAAAGCAGATAGAGCGTCTGAGAAAAACGCTTGTCGCGCCTGAGCAGGATACAAAGCGCATTCATTTTCACTTTGACGCCACCGAGGTGATGGCAACAGAGGTGCTCTTGCTCGACAAGGTGAATAAGGCATTTGACAAGCCCGTGGTAAACAACGCGTCCGCGCTTATTAAAAATGGCGAAAGAGTGTTTTTGATAGGCGATAACGGCTGCGGCAAGACCACGCTTTTAAAAATGCTTATGAAAAAGCTTTCGCCCGACAGCGGCAGGATAGTTTTCGGGCCGCGCGTGAGGCCGGGCTATTACGAGCAGAATATGACCTCGCTCGTAGATGAAAACACGGCGCTTGAGGAGATACACTCCGCCTATCCACGTATGGACTTAACCGAGGTGCGCTCAGCGCTGGCGGCCTTCCTTTTTCAAGGGGACGACGTTTTTAAAACGGTCGGCTCGCTTTCGGGCGGCGAGCGCGCGAGAATACAGCTTTTAAAGCTCATGCTTTCAAGCGTGAACATGCTGCTTCTCGATGAGCCTACCAATCATCTTGACATTGCTTCCTGCGAAGCGCTTGAGCGAGCGCTTGAGGATTATGCGGGCACTATGCTCGTTGTTACGCATGACAGATATTTGGTGAACCGCTTAGCGGATAAGGTGCTCGTTATGGATAAGGACGGGCTTAAAGAATATATAGGCGGCTATGATGATTATATAGCCGAGGAAAAGCGGCTAAAGCTTGTGGCGGAGGGAAAGCTTGCCAATTTGCCGCAGCAGGAAGCATTTATAGAAGCTCACGAGCCTGAGCCGGAGCAGATGAATGAATATAAGGCCGAGCGCGAGCACAGGAGCGCGTTAAACCGCGCAAAGGGCGAGCTTGCCCGCGCGGAGACGCGCATAGCTGATACGGAGAAGGAGCTTGCCGCGCTAAACGAGGAGCTTGCAAGGCCCGCAATAGCGTCCGATTACGTTAAGGCGGCGGAGCTTGCCAAAAAGGTTGAGGACACGGAGGTAAAGCTATCAGGGCTTTACAGCGCGTGGGAGGAAGCGGAGAGCAACGTATACGATCTCATGTAAAAGGCGGAATTTAAGCCAAAAGGTGTTAATTATTCGTGACAAAACGCGCTAAAAGGACTCTTTGACTTGCAAAACGACGCTCGTGCATGTAAAATCAAACTGAATGTATCTGCAAAAATGGGGAAAACCGAAGAATACGGGTTTTTGCGCCGCCATATATAGATACCGGGAGGAAACAGTGGGACTGTCACTTGAAGTTAAAAAATTTGTGAACTCCGAGAATGTGGGGGAGTTTATCGAGGTGGAGCTTGCGGGCGAAATAGTCCACAAGCGGCCCTTTGACGCTGAAAAGCATCCGGAGTACCTTAATAATGTCAATGACGACGATTTTGATGACGATGAGTTTGATGACTCCGTCACATTAACTAAGCCTCGGGATAACGCGAGCAGCGAAGTTGCCGGCGATGATAAGACGGCCGGCGGCGATGAGACGGCAGACGTCGATGAGACGGTGAGCGCCGCGCCCCAAGCAAGCGACGTGCCGCTGCAAACGGCCAAGGCCGCGCCAAAGCCGCGCAAGCTGCCAAAGACCGAGACCTACGTTCAAAACGAGCGCGTTAAAATACACTATCTTGAAGCGGGCGACGGCGAGCCGCTCATACTTGTGCATACGGTTGGGCAATCACTTTATACATGGCGAAATGTGTTTGAAAGGCTAAGCGAATATTATCGCGTTATCGCGATAGACCTCGCGGGTCACGGCTATAGCGAAAGGCCGCTTACCTTTGGCTACACGATAGAGGAGCAGGCGGATTTTCTCAGGCGCTTTATGGACGCCAAGGGTATTGAAAGCGCACATTTCATGGCGTATTCAATGAGCTGCGCGTATGTTGCAAAGCTCGCAATGGACTGCCCCGAGCGCATAGGCAAGCTTATCTTTCTAACGCCCGGCGGTCTTACCTACGATATGCCCGCCTCAGTAAGAATGATAGACAGCGCGGTGTTCGGCTTCATAGCGTGCAGGCTCTATAATATGAGCGCAGTGCGCAAAATGCTTTGCGAGTGCTTCTTCGATCTTACAAACGTAAACGACGATGTTGTGCAGGAATATTATGCGCCCGCGTCCGACCCCGAGGGCAGACGCGCGGTGAAAATGTCGCTTCAGGGCTATGAGGACGAGGACGTATGCGCCAATCTTCGCTTGATAAAGGCCGATTCGCTAATACTTCTTGGTAGCGAGGATAAGTGGCACAAGCCCAAATTCGTTGAAATATATCACACCGCCATTAAAAGCAGCGGCTTCTCAATAGTGAGGAACGCGGGACATTTGCTTCATGAGGAAAAGGCGGACAGGGTGATAAGCGCGGTGCTCGAGTTTATCCCGGTTGCGATGCCGTCATAAACATAAATATAAGCGCTGCGTAAATGCACCGCTTATATTTTTCGCAGTCTTACCTAGCCTTGCTTGGCGGGTGGCAAGCTTTGAAAGCGTGCTGCCGCGTGGTGGGGTCTGCCGCGCGTTTCTGCGCGGTTTGACGGCCTTTTTAATTATTAAATTTTGTCCCCGTGCTTTTAATACCACGGGGCTTTGTGTTAAAATAAGGGGTCAATATGAAAGACTCCGTCTTTCATTTACGGTTTTGAGGCCTTCGTCGCGGGAGGCGCGGCGATACAACCCTCAACTCCCACAAAGGGAGGCTTTCGCAAGCGAAAGCTAAAAGTGTGAAAGGAAACCTAGTGATTTGCGTAAACTGGTTTTGTCAATA
>CAZUUR010000016.1:0-15442 GCA_964622815.1 uncultured Oscillospiraceae bacterium
GCATTGGCAAATCACGGAGTAATTAGCCTTAACACCCTAAATTCAAGGAGGTTTCACTCATGCAAATATACAACACTATGACACGGCGAAAAGAGGAGTTTATACCAATTACCCCGGGCGAAGTAAAAATGTATGTCTGCGGGCCGACGGTATACAATTTTTTCCATATAGGCAACGCGAGGCCGTTCGTGGTATTCGACACTCTGCGCAGGTATTTTGAGTTTTTGGGCTACAAGGTAACATTTGTGCAGAATTTCACGGATATAGACGATAAGCTCATAAACCGCGCCCGCGAGGAGAGCACCACCGTCAGGGAGCTGGCGGATAAATATATAAAAGAATATTATATCGACGCGGACGCTCTAGGCGTTGAGCGGGCGAGCGTAAACCCGCGCGCCACCGAACATATTGACGATATTCTCAAGCTAGTCAAGGAGCTTATAGATAAAGGCCACGCTTATGTCACCGACAATGGTGACGTCTATTTTGACGTTCGGAGCTACTCACCCTATGGCAGGCTGTCCGGGCAGAGCATAGATGCTTTGGAGAGCGGCGCACGCGTGGATATGGGTGAGGTCAAACGCGACCCGCTGGACTTTGCGCTTTGGAAAGCGGCGAAGCCCGGCGAGCCGTCGTGGGACACGCCGTGGGGCGTGAAGGGACGGCCGGGCTGGCATATCGAGTGCTCGGCCATGAGCATGAGCATACTTGGCGCGCCGTTTGACATACACGCGGGCGGGCGCGACCTCATTTTTCCGCATCATGAAAACGAGATAGCGCAGAGCGAGGCCGCCACGGGCAAGACCTTTGCCAATTACTGGATGCACAACGGCTACATCAATATAGATAATGAAAAGATGAGCAAGAGCTTGGGCAATTTCAAGCTAGTGAGGGAGATTTCAAAGGAATACGAGCTTGAGGCCATGCGGCTTTTCCTGCTGCACGCGCAATACAGAAACCCTGTGAACTTCTCGCGCGAGCTTATGGAGGAGGCTGGCAGCAGCCTTGAGCGCATACGCACAGCGAGAGGGCGCCTTAACGACGCGCTCAAGCGCGACACGGTTAATCCAGGCGCTTTGGCCGATGAATTTAAAAAGACTGTTGATGATATGCGCGCGCGGTTCATATCCGCCATGGACGACGATCTCAACACGGCGGACGCTTTGGGCGTGCTTTTCGACCTTGTGCGCGCGGTGAACACTTATGTGTCCGCAGAAACTGATAAGGACGCGCTGAATAAAGCCGACGCGCTTTTTAGCGATATGTGCCAGGTGTTTGGGCTGCTGCAAAAGCACGTTGAGGAGGAGTTTTCCTCTGAAGCCGTGGCGCTTTTGAATGAAAGAGTGCTTGCGAGGAAGAATAAGGATTATAAGCGTGCGGACGAGATACGCGACAGGCTCAAGGAAATGGGGCTTGCTGTGGAGGATGGTAAAGACGGAGCGAAGCTCAAAAGGCTGTAGGGGCGGGTCTTGACCTGCCCACAGATTCGCACCGCGCCCGCGATGGTGCGGCATGCGAGCCTCGCGGCGAATAAAGCAAACCGGCACGAACGCAAATATAAACCTTTGATTAAATATCTGTAAACGCGGTTGCCAGGGGCGACTGAAAAATATATATTAACTATTGGAGGAACACTAATGCCCTCGGATTTATTTTCAAACCTGAACCTCAACCTCGATCTTTTCAGCCTCGTTAAGATAGTGCTGGGCATATATCTTATCGTGTGCGCCATAACGGGCAAGGGTCGTGTGTACAAAAACGAATATCCCAAAATACCCGCGGAGAAGTATCTGCTATATATGCGGATAATGAACTTCGTGACCGGCCCTATCATAGTTGTAAGCGGCGTGCTCGAAGTGCTAAACATAGTCAACACCTCTGCGGCGAACCCGGTGAACGCGGTTTGGGGCTGGGTGCTGTGGGGGCTTGGCATGGTGCTGCTTGTGGGCATGCTCGTGTTTAACATAGTCATGACAGACCGCAAGAAAATGCAGGAAGAATACGATAACGCCCAGAAGGAGCGCCAGCGCAAGGCGCAGGAGACTCGCGAGGCCGCCGAAAAGGCGCAGGAGATGGCAGCGGAGACTCGCAATGAAGTGAGCGCGGCGGACTATAAAAAGAAGGAAAGAAAGCCCGACGACCAGCTTACGGAGAGCGATCTCTGGGGAGTGTAGCGCTTCGCGCTTTCGCTCAAGCGCAAGCTGCCAAGCGCTAATGCTGGCATTAGCGCATAGCGAGAAGATTTTGCGGCGGCTTTGGCCTCGTCAAAACGGATTGTATGTCCTGCGGGGATAAATGGAGTAATTTCATCAATATAAAACGAAAGGATCACTTGCAATGAACACGAAAAAAATACTGGCACTTGCCTTGGCGCTTGTCACTGTTATGGCGCTGGCAGTTCCGGCGGCTATGGCCGCTAACGAGCCTTCGGACGTTATGGGTCAGATAGCTAGCGGAGCGGCATATTTCTTTAACGCGCCCGACGGCGATACGAACAATCTCGTGCAGGGCCGCACGGCTCTCGGGGAGAACGTCATCTTATACATACTCGCCAAAAATGGCGACTATTACAAGGTGCAGACTCAGGACGACAACCGCGTGGGCTACATCAAAAAGCTGTATGTGAACATAACGGCTATGGGTTACGTGCCCACTGAAACGTCCACTACGGTTGTAACTGGCGGCGGCACCACCGTTACGCCAAACCCCACGACGCAGCCTGTGCAGTCCGGCAAGGTCACTCTGCCCACGGGCGCTATAGGCAAGGGCGTAACCAATGAAAAGGTCATTTTAAGAAAGACCGCGGATAAGTCCACCTCGTCGAGCAATCGCGTGATGGGCAGCGACAAGATACCCTCCGGCGCGGAGGTAATAATCTATGCGCAGAGCGGCAGCTTCTATGAAATAAGCTATTCAACCTATCGCGGATTTGCGCGCGCGCAGGACATCACCGTCACCGCTGCCGTGCAGAACGGCCAGTTGGTTACCGCGCAGGGCGGCAATGCCGGCCGCGATACCGCCGGCGGCACTACCCCCGTCACCTCGGACGCGGTGGCAGTACCTGCGGGGCTGACGCTCTCAAGCGATGAGACTAAGAAGTGGCAGGCGTCGAACGCCAATTACGCTGCTGCAAAGAGCAAAAACTCCGATACGGTGGGCTGGATATATGTGCCGGGCACGAACATCAATTACCCCATAATGTTCTCGTCTTCCTTCTATTATAATAACCATACGCCTGAGAAGAAGAGCGCAGTGCAAGGCTCTATATACTCCTACACCTCCGGCCTCGCGCCGATAACCACCATACTTGGGCACAATTCGCGCTCGAGCAAGACTATGTTCCACCAGCTCCACCACATTCAGGCGTGCCTTTTAGGCAAGAGCACATGCGAAAGCTGCGGCAAGAGCGTTTCCGGCTGCAACAGGACGGTGTTCAATATCACAATGGGCGGCTACCACTCCTGGCAGCTTGTGGGCTTCTACGAGACGCCGCACGGCACGGATCAAAAGACGTTTGTGTACAACACCACGAGCTACTCGCTTACCGGCGGTCAGAAGCAGAGCTATATTGACTATCAGATGGAAAAGGCCAAGGCGTCGAGCTTGGGTAAGGTTATAACCTCTGCTACCTCGTCAGACCCGATAGTTGTGCTGGTTGTGTGCGGAGATAAATATTATAAGACTTCGTATGCTAGGTTGTATATGTTCTTGAAGCCGATAGCGTGAGGAATGGCCCCCGCAGGGGCGTCCCTCCAAAGAGGCAACCCCGCCCCGCAGGGGCGTCCCCCAGAGGGGTATTCCAAAAGAACCACTAATCTTCTTCCCCTGTTTGACAGGCATTAGCTCTAGTGATATACTGGGCGCGAAACCGAAGTAGGTGGTGGAGTCTGGCATAGGGCGGCACGCTGTGTTTCGTCCTATTTACGGAGGTTAAATAATTTAAGCGAAGCTTAAATTATTTTGTGAGGGGACTTCACGCTTTTGTGAAGTCTTTTTGTTGGAAAAAATGCGCATACTTGTTGGAGAGGGTTCATGCACGAGGCGAGTTTGGCTGAAAACATGCTCAAGCTAGCTGCTAAGGCTGCCGGCGACCGCGCTTTAAGCGTTAAGGCCGTTGTTGTGAGCGTTGGCGCACTTTCGGGCGTGATGACCGACGCGCTCACATTCGCGTTCGACGCGATGAAAAAGGGCATGGGTCTTGAAAATGCGTTGCTTAAAATCGAGCCGTCACAGGTTGTTGCCCGCTGCCGAAGCTGCGAGCGCGAGTACGCGCCGGAGGGCTTCCCGTTCATTTGCCCCCAATGCCAAAGCAACGCCTTTGACATAATCGGCGGCGAGGAAGTTTTTGTAAAGGAGCTTGAGCTATAATGGAAAAGATTGACGTTTCACGCGATGTCCGCGAGCAAAATCGCATGCGCTCCGAGGCGCTAAAGCGCCGTTTTGACGGCGACGGCCTATACGCGGTGGGGCTTTTAGGCTCGCCCGGCTCAGGCAAGACGACATTGCTTGAAAACGTGCTGCCGCGCATCGCAAAAAAAGGCCTGAAGGTGGCCGTTATCGAGGGCGACCTTGAAACAGACAACGACGCAAGGCGCATCGCCGCGATAAAGGGCGTTAAGGCCGTGCAGATAAACACGCTGGGCGCGTGTCATCTTGACGCGGACATGGTGGAAAAAGCATACGGCGAGATAGACGCCGCCGCTACAGATATATTGATAATAGAAAATGTGGGCAACCTCGTGTGCCCCGTCTCCTTCCCGGTAGGCGAAAGACTGCGCATAGCCGTGATAAGCGCGGCCGAGGGCGAGGATAAGCCGCTAAAATATCCATCGGCCGTGCTCAAGACCGATGCGCTCGTGATAACAAAAACCGATATTGCCAAATACGTTCGTGTGGACGTGGCCGCTATGGCTGCGAACGCGCGGCGCATAAAGCCCGACCTTCGCATATTTTTCGCGGGCTTTGAGCCGGGCGGCCAATACGTCTGCGCCGACGGCGACGGCGCTTTGATGGAGGATTTCATCTGATGCGCGCCCGCTTTACACTAACGTTTCGCGGCATAGTGCAGGGCGTGGGATTTCGGCCGTTCGTGCTCCGTCAGGCGCGTGCGCTTGGGCTTTGCGGAAGCGTTTTAAACACGTCAAGCGGAGTGATAATCGTTGCGGAGGGAGAAAGAGCGAGCTGTGAGGCGTTTTTTGAGAGGGTAAAGACCTCGCCGCCGCCGGGCGCTGTGATTTTTTCCGCCGATATGATGGAGGAAGCGCCGCGCGGCGAAAGCGAGTTTAAAATATTGCCCAGCATGGGCGGCGCGGTTGAGGCGGCAGTATCGCCCGACCTTGGCATTTGCGCGGATTGCGAGCGCGAGCTGCTCGACCCGCGCGACAGGCGGTATATGTACCCTTTTTTGAACTGCACTGCCTGCGGTCCGCGCTTTACGATACTTTATCGCGTGCCATACGACAGGGCGAACACCACTATGGCCGGATTTCCCATGTGTGCGCCGTGCGAGAGTGAGTATCACGACCCCGAAAACAGACGCTTCCACGCGCAGCCAACCGCCTGCCGCTCTTGCGGGCCAAGGCTTTTGTGGGTGGAGGGCGCGGGCGATGCGGACGAACACAGTTCGCCCCTACAGGGGTTAATCGAGCAGCGATTGACCAGTGCGGGCGATGCGGGCGATGTGGGCAGCGCTTATTACGATGCGGAGCTTGTCGCGCGGTTTAAGCGATACATACTCCTTGGACGGCTTGTGGCCGTGAAGGGGCTTGGCGGGTATCATCTTGCGTGCGACGCAACGAATGAGGCAGCCGTGAGGCGGCTTCGTGAGGCGAAGCGGCGTTATGCCAAACCGCTCGCGGTTATGATGAGGGATATTTCGCAGGCGGAAGCCGTCTGCTGCATAGATGAGGCTGAAAGAGCCGAGCTTTTGAGCGCGCGCAAGCCTATATTGCTGCTAAAGCTGCGTGAGCGTTGTGAAAATGCTCAGGCCGCCACAGCGGCTAGCGCATCAGCGGTTAGCGCCGCAGCGGTTAGCGCCGCAGAGGCTGGCATAATTGCGCCGTCGGTCGCGCCCGGAAACGATCGCTTGGGCGTGATGCTGCCATACACGCCGCTGCACGTCCTGCTTACGCGGGATATGCCCCCGCTCGTGATGACGAGCGCAAACGTCTCGGACGCGCCGATGCTTTATAAAGCGGAGGACGAAAAGCGCATATTGCCGCTCGCGGACGCTTTGCTCACGCACGACAGGCCAATACTTAGGCGCATGGACGACTCCGTGGCCACGTTTATCGAAGGAAAACGTCAGTTGATACGGCGTGCGCGAGGCTTTGCGCCAACGCCGGTGACGCTTAACGCAGCGCGTGAGCATGGGGACATACTCGCCTTTGGCGCGCAGCTTAAAAATACGTTTTGCCTTGTAAAAGACGCAAGGGCGTATTTATCGGGGCATATAGGCGATCTCGACGATGCTGAAACCTTTGAGTTTTACGAGCGCGAGCTTGAAAGCTTTCTTTCTCTTTTCGGCGGGAAGCCGGAGGCGCTTGCGTGCGATATGCACCCGGATTACGCCTCAACGCGGGCGGCGGAGCAATGGGCGCGGCGGCTTGACGCGAAGCTGACGGCCGTGCAGCATCATCACGCGCATTTTGCGTCGGTGCTGGCGGAGCATGATATTATGCAGGCGCGCGGCTTTATTTTCGATGGCAGCGGCTACGGCGCGGACGGCACGATATGGGGCGGCGAGATGCTGCTCGGCGGCACGCTTAATTATGAGCGGGCGGCGCATTTGAGACCGATACGCCTTATCGGCGGCGACGCGGCTGTGCGCGAGCCGTGGAGGACGGCGCTTTACGCGGCGTTTGACGCGCTTGGCGAGGAAAGAGCGCTGGAGCTTTTTGCAAGGCCGGAAGCGAAGCTTTTGCTTGCGGCGCGTGAAAGCAAAACGCTTGCGCCTAAAAGCAGCGGCATGGGCAGGCTGTTTGACGCGGTGGCGGCACTGGCGGGGCTATGCTTAGTTTCGGGATATGAGGGGCAGGCGGCCGTGGCGCTTGAGCAGGCGTATGACGAGGGCGCGCAGGGTGCGTATTGCTTTGATATTAGTAAAGATGGGCTTTTTGAGTGGGACTGGCGGCCGGTGATACAGGACGTGGTGCGGGATATTCCGCTCGGCGCGGGAGTAATATCCGCAAGGTTTCACAGGGCTGTTATAGCGCTTGTTGATGCGAATGCAGCACGGGGCGAGGCCGTGGCGCTTTCGGGCGGAGTTTTTCAAAACAGACGTTTGCTCTTGGGCTGCACGCGGGTGCTTGAGAAAAAGGGCGTAAGTGTGTATACCAACGAGCGCGTGCCCGTGAACGACGCAGGCATCTGCTATGGGCAGGCGGCCGTGTGCGCGGCAGGGCGGAGGTAGAATAGCGCAAACCTTGGGGCGGGTATTGACCCGCCTGCGTCACTTAACCGTGGCGTTGAAAGGAGAAATGTATGTGCCTGGCGATACCCGGCGTGATAAAAAAAATAACGGACGATGATAAAAACGGCAAGTTTGCCGTCATCGACTACGGCGGGCTTGAAAAGCGTGCGGAGCTGATGCTCACGCCCGATGCGAGCGTGGGCGACGCGGTTATCGTACACGCGGGGTTCGTTATAGCGGTATTAAATAAGGAAGCGGGCGAGGAGCTTATAGCCATCGCCAAGGAAACGGGGCAATATGAATGAGGCGCTGACGGCGAGCCGCGCGGCCAAGCTGGCTGAAGCGGCGCGGAACATGCCGGATACCACTGTGATGGAGGTGTGCGGCACACACACAAGGGCGGTGGCGCGATATGCGCTAAAGCAGCTTCTGCCTAAAAATATGCGGCTTATATCAGGCCCCGGCTGTCCTGTTTGTGTGACGGACGATGCGGATATTGCGCTTGCGGCGGCTTTGGCAGGCATGCCCAGCACGACGCTTTACAGCTTCGGTGATATGCTGCGCGTGCCGTTTAGCGGGACGCAAAGCGTGCCGTTTGGCGGGACGCAAAGCGTGCCGTTTGGCGGGACTCTGCGCGAGTGCGGCGCGGATATTCGCGTGGCGCTATCGCCGATGGACGCGCTTGCGGCGGCAAAAAACGAGCCTGAGCGGCAGATAATATGGTTCGCCGTCGGGTTTGAGACGACTGCGCCGCTAACAGCCGCAATGCTCATGCGTGCGCGGGCTGACAATGTGAAGAATTTGAGCGTGCTCTCAACGCATAAGACTATGCCCGCCGCGCTAAAAGGTCTGCTTAACGGCACAAGCACGACTCACGCGCTGCTGTGTCCCGGGCATGTGGCCGTGACGACCGGCGCGGACGCTTTTGCCTTCGTGCCTGACGAGCTGGGGCTTGCGGCGGCGGTTTCGGGCTTTGAGCCGGAGGAGATACTGCTTTCGCTCACGGAGCTTGCCAAAATGCGCGCATGCGGGCATGCGGAGCTTAAAAATTGCTATAGTGCGGCGGTCACCAAGGAGGGCAACACGGTGGCACGGGCTGTTATGAACGAGGTGTTTATGCCTGCTGATGCGGTGTGGCGCGGTTTAGGTGAAATAGCGGGCAGCGGGCTTGAGATAAGGGAAGAATTTGCAACCTTTGATGCAAAGAAAAGGTTTTACGATGTAAAAAACGGGCTTTTAGGCGCATTGAGAGGGTTTTCAGGCGCTCGGAAAGGGTTTAATATAGATGCGGCCACGCGCGGCGTGAAGCAAAGCGGCTGCGCGTGCGCGGATATTTTACGGGGCGAGATGCAGCCCGAGCAATGCAGGCTGTTTGGCTGTGCGTGTACGCCGGACGCGCCCAAAGGGCCGTGCATGGTGTCTATGGAGGGCGCTTGCGCGGCGGCGTGGGAGTATGGAATATAGCTGTGGCGGCCACAGCCCGCGCCACATGATTATGGAGAAGGATATGGACGATAGGATTACGCTCGCGCATGGCGCGGGAGGCGGAAAATACAGGGAGCTGGTGGAGAATGTGTTTCTGCCGGCTTACGGCTGCGATGAGCTTGCAAAGATGGGCGATTCGGCTATTTGCATGCTCGGCGCGAGCACGCAAGGACAGCCAGCGCTTGGTGCTCTCACGGCCGGCGCGAGGACGCAAGGACAGCCAGCGCTTGGTGCTCTCACGGCCGGCGCGAGGACGCTTGGCGCGAGGACGGCTGCGCTTTCTCCCCGTCTTGCTTTTACCACTGATTCGTTTGTGGTAGCTCCGCTTTTCTTTCCCGGCGGGGATATAGGGAGCTTATGCGTTTCGGGGACGGTGAACGATATTGCGATGTCGGGCGCTGTGCCTTTATATCTAAGCGTGGCTATGATACTTGAGGCGGGGCTTGATGTGGACGTTTTGCGCCGCGTTTGCGAGTCTATTGCCAAAGCGGCGCGGGAGGCGGGCGTTAAAATCGTCGCGGGGGACACAAAGGTAGTTGAGCGCGGCAAGGCGGACAAAATGTATATTACGACAGCGGGCGTGGGCGCGGTAAGTGGCGAATGGGCGCTGCCGGAGCAGCGCGCGCAGGCGGGCGACGTTATAATATGCTCAGGCACTGTTGCCAATCACGGCATGGCCGTTATGGCGGTGCGCGAGGGGCTTGAGTTAAGCACAATCACGAGCGATGCGCGGCCGCTTGCCTCACTTGCGGCGGCGGCGCTTAAAACGGGCGCAAGGATAAACGCCATGCGCGACCCAACGCGCGGCGGCGTCGGCGCGACGGTGTGCGAATGGAGCGAGGGCGCGGCCAATGGCGGCGGGGTCAACATCACTTTGAACGAGGGTGCGCTGCCGCTTCGCGCGGATACGCGCGCGGCGTGCGCTCTGCTGGGCATAGATCCGCTTTTCGTGGCGAACGAGGGGATAATGCTATTGTCCGTGCGTGAAAATGACGCTCAAAGCGTGCTTGACGCGCTTCATGCGCACGAGTATGGGCGCGAGGCCGCCATTATAGGCCGCGTCACGACGGGCGAGGGCAAAGCGTATATTAAAACGGAGATAGGCACAACGCGCGGACTTATTTTGCCGCGCGGCGAAATACTGCCAAGGATATGCTAGGAGGCATTATGATACTGTTGTTTTGCGTGGGAGCGCCGTTTTTAGGCGCGTTCGTGCTGCCGCTTATAGGCAGGCGCAACCCAAAGGCGAGGAACGCCGTTTCGCTGATACTTGTGCTCACGGCGCTTTCGTGCGCGTGCGCGGCGCTTGTTGCGACCCTATCTGGCAACGCGCCGGAGGTTGGCATTGAGCTGCCGCTCGGCCTTTCAATGGGGTTAAAGGCCGATGCGCTCTCCGTTTTTATGGCGCTGAGCGCATGTGCGGTGGCGGCGGTGATAGTTATCTATTCATTTGGCTATATGAAGCATTATGACCACCTAAACGAATATTACATGATGGTCACCTTCTTCGTTGGCGCTATGATGGGCATGGTGTTTTCAACCAGCCTTATAACGGTGTACCTTTTCTGGGAATGCTCAAGCCTTTGCTGCTGGCGGCTAATAGGCTTCTATCGTGACGATCTTTCCACCAAAAAGGCTGAAAAGGCATTTCTTATAACGGTGTTTGGCGCGCTCGTTATGCTGCTGGGCTTCCTTGGTATATACGGGGAGGTTGGCACATTCAATATGGAAGCGCTGCGCGGCGCTGTACTTCCTAACTGGACGGTGGCGCTGATACTCGTTGGCATACTATCAAAATCGGCCACGTTCCCGCTGCATAGCTGGCTGCCGGACGCGGGCGTTGCCCCCTCCCCCGCCACTTCGCTCCTGCACGCGGCGGTGCTGGTGAAAATAGGCGTTTATTTCTACGCGCGGCTTTTCGTTGTGACGGCGGTGATAGACCCGTCGTTTAAGCTGATAGTGCCCATTATCGCGGCTGTCTCGGCGCTCGTTTCGGCGGGCTGCGCGCTCAAGGCAACCGATATTAAGCGCGTGGTGGCATACTCCACAATCAGTCAGCTTGCGTTCATTTTAATGGGGCTTTCAATAGGCACTAAGAGCGGCTTTGTCGGCGGCATGCTCTATATCCTCACGCACAGCATTGCAAAGGCGGGACTTTTCCTGTGCTGCGGCATTGTGGAGCATAATATCCACACCAAGGATCTATCTAAGATGGGCGGCTTAATTAAAACCATGCCCGTCACGGCGGCGGCGTTTATACTGTGTGCGTTTAGCGTGATGGGTATACCGCCGTTTTCAGGCTTTTTTGCGAAATATTTGGTCATCGCGGGCGCTGTGGACGCGGGGCAGCCCATTATAGCGGGCGTTTTCATACTGGGCGCGGTGATGACGGTGATGTATTTAGTTAGATTGTTTAAACTCGTATTCCTGGGCGAATTAAAAGCGGAATACGCTGATATAAAGGAAGGCACGCCAACGATGACGGGCGCGGCGCTCGCGCTCGCCATAATCTCGCTCGCGATGGGCTTTGTGATGGCGTGGCCGTCTGGCCTCGCTGCGCTTATTGAGGGAGGCTTACAATGATATTGCTGTTTATTATTTTGCCGCTTGCGGCAGGCGGGCTTATATGGCTCTTTGGCAGACGGCTGAATATGGCCATAGCGCTCGTTGCGGGCGCGGCGGAGCTTGGCTTGGCCTTATATTTGTGCGCAGGTATGGGCGAGGCGAGCTTCGCGTTTGCCCCATACGGGTTTGAGCTTGCGTTTAGCATAGACGGGATAACGCGGCTATATCTATTGATAGCGGCTGGCATGAGCGTTATCTTAGCGGTATATTCCGCAGGCATGTGCCCCACGGTAAAGGACGAGGCGGGTGCGGCAAAGATGCGCGGTGCGTCCCGTTGGGGCGGCGCGTACCAATTCTGCCTGTGGGCAAGCTTTTCGATGATATTCGGGGCGCTGCTTTCCGACCATTTGGCATTAACGCTGTTTTTCTGGGAAGGGCTATTATGCACGCTTTTTGCGATGCTGCTTTTACGCAACCGCGAAAACCCCAAAACGGCGATAAAGGCGCTCACCGTCTCTGGCACGGCGGATCTGCTTTTGATGATAGGCATAGCGATAACAATATCCCTCGCTGGCACGGGCAGAATAAGCGCCATGCGCTTAATACCCATAGAAGGGCTTGGCGCTGTTGGCTTTGGCTGCCTTATGGCGGGAGCTTTGGGCAAGGCGGGCTGCATGCCCTTCCATTCGTGGATACCGGACGCGGCATCTGACGCGCCTACACCGTTTCTTGCGGCGTTCCCCGGAGCGCTTGAAAAGCTGGCTGGCATATATTTAGCGTCACGCGCGATAACTAAAATATATGCCTTTGAGCCGGGCAGCACGGCAAGCATAGTGATAATGATATTCGGCGCGATAACGCTCTTTGGCGGCGTTTGCATGGCGCTCATACAAAAGGATATGAAGAAGCTTCTTTCCTATCACGCAATATCGCAGGTGGGCTACATTGTGCTGGGGCTTGGAAGCGGCCTCGCGGTGGGCGTTGCGGGCGGAGTTTATCATCTTATAAACAACATTTTATATAAGGCGGGGCTTTTTATGGCGGCGGGCGCTGTGGAGCAGGCCGCCGGAACGACTGATTTGCACTTTATAGGCGGGCTAAGGAAAAAGATGCCCGTCACCTGCGTATGCACGCTGATATTTGCGCTTTGCATAGCGGGCTTCCCCATGACGAACGGCTTCACGTCAAAGGAGCTTATCTTTGACGCTGCTTTGGAGATACACCCTGTGTTCTACGCGTTGGCGCTTGCGGGTGCGTTCATGACGGCGGCTTCATTTTTAAAGCTTACCCGCGCGGCGTTCTTCGGCAAGGAGAAATCCCCCAATAAGCAAGTGCGCGAGATACGCCCCTCCATTTTGATACCTATGGCGCTGCTCGCGCTTGCGTGCGTCGTGTGCGCGGTATTTCCCGCGCTGCCGCTTGACATGGGCATTGCGGCGGCTTACGGCTTTACAAATGCAAACGGCGCTATAATGAGCTTTGCGTCGCTGCCAAAGAATATTATTCTTGTGGGCGCGAGCTGTCTTGTGCTCGCACTCGCGGTTTTTGACCACATATACGGCAGCAAAAAGACGGGCAGTGCGCTTACCGCGGCGGATCATATCCACTATCTGCCGGGCGTTAGGCAGGCCTACGAGTTTGCCTCGGCGGGCAAGCTTGACCCTTACGCTTGGCTAATGTGGGTCGCGGGCGCTTTCAGCTCCGCTTGCGTTATAATTGAAAAAGGCGTATCGTGGCTATATGATGAGGCGCTGCCAAAAGCTACGGCTCAGGCCGGCGGTGCGCTCTCTCGCGCGGATAACGGCGCGCTGCCGCGATATTTGATATTCGCGCTGTGCGGGCTTGTGTTTGTGGGATTGATATTTTTGTGGTGAGGCAAGCTGTTAAGATGAAGGTTAGCTTTACGCCCGCATGAAATTGCGGCGGCGATTTGAGCGAGGCGGGCGTGACGTGATATATGAAAGGGGTAATTCGATAATGGACATTGCGGCTTACGGCTTTATGCTTGCGCCGATAGCGATAATTGTTATATACAATCTCTTTAAGCACTCTTACGCGCGGCGGCATTTTGTGTGGTTTGCGGGCGCGGGTGCGCTGTGGCAGTTCGTATCGGCTGTGGCGGCGCTGGTGATGCTGCTGCTATCAGGACGCACGAGCTATCGCTTTGGCATATTTTGGGATTGGTTTTTGCCGGGGGCGGCGTATCTTGAGCTGGACGTGACGCGGCTTTTCCTTATGATAGTGATAGGCGTTGTGGCGTTTGTTTCGGTGCTTATAGCAAAGCGCACTGTCAATGCGAACCGCTCGAGCTACACAAGCCTGCTGATGATACTCATGCTCGGCATGAACGGCATGCTTATGGTGACGGATCTGTTCTCGCTCTATGTTTTCATGGAGGTGGTGGGCATAAGCAGCTTTGTTATGATAGCAATGTTTCGCACGCGTGCCGATCTTGAGGGCGCATTTAAATATCTCATTATGAGCGAGCTTGCAAGCATATTTATGCTGCTTGGGTTTGCGCTTTTGTTCATGGAGACAGGGTCGCTTAGATATATTGATATGGCGTACCTTGCCTCGCCCAACGACGGCGGGCTAAAGGCGCGTTTCGTGCGCGTGGCGCTGGCGCTTATAATATCCGGCTTCTCGGTGAAAACGGGCGTTGTGCCTTTCCACTCGTGGCTGCCGGACGCGCACCAGAGCGCGGATACGTCCGTTTCGGTGCTGCTTTCGGGCATAGTTATAAAGGTGGCGGGCGTATACGGGCTTATTACCGTGGGGCGGCTTTTCGCAGGCTTTGACGCGGTGAACATGATATACGCGGCGCTGGGCGCGGTGAGTATTGTGGCGGGTGCGCTCCTGGCAAGCCGTCAGGGACACTTTAAAAGGGTGGTCGCGTACTCAAGCGTTTCGCAGATGGGCTATATACTTTTGGGGCTTTCAAGCGGCACTACGCTGGGGCTTATAGGCGCTTTGGCGCACGTTTTGAGCCACGCGCTGTTCAAATCCACCCTCTTTACAAATGCCGCCGCGCTTCACGAGCAGGCGGGTACGCTTGAATTAAAGGATATGGGCGGGCTTGAGGAGCGAATGCCCCAAACTGCGTTCTCATCGGTGGTGGCGTTCATGTCAACCGCCGGAATACCGCCCACGGCGGGGTTCTGGTCGAAGCTTATCATATTGATAGCGCTTTGGCAGACGGGGCAATATGCGCTTGCCGGGCTTGCTTTAATCGCAAGCATATTTACGTCCGTATACCTGTTGAGGATACAGAAGCTCGCGTTCTTTGGACATATAAGAGAGAGCCTAAAGGGCGTGAAGGAGATAGGCGGCACGGTGCTTTCCGCCGAAATGCTTTTAACCGTGCTTACGCTCGCGGTGGGCGTTTTGTATCCGGTGATACTTATTGTTTTAAGGGCGAATGGGTTGGTGTGAGGATATGGAACTGATTTTGACAGCTTTGATGCTCGTATTTGGGGTGTACGCGCCGCGTACGAACAAAGGCAGCGAGGTAGCGCGATGGAACTGATTTTGATTTTTACAGCTTTAATGCTCGTGTTTGGGGTGTACGCGGTGATGAGCCGCAGCATAATCCGCTCGGCGATAGGGCTGGCGCTGTGCAGCGCGTGCTTATCTATGGCGTTTTACAATATGGGCGCGCAGGTCGCGTCGATGTTTGAGCTGTCGGTATGCTCTGGGCTTGTGACCGTGGTGTTTATCGCGGGAATAAGCTTCGCGCACGCGCCCAAGGCGGAGCTTATGAAGGAATATAACGACCAAAAGCGCTCCATGGCGCTGCCCGCGCTTTTGATAGTGGCGGGCGTGGTGATGATAATGATAGCGCTCATAGTCGGCGGCGAGGGGCTTAGCATGACGCTTACGGACGAGAGCGGCACGAAGGAGCTTTTGTGGGGCGCGCGTCAGGCGGACGTATGGGGGCAGATGGCGGCCATACTCTGTGGCGGCGTGGCGATAACAGTACTG
>CAZUUR010000017.1:0-12604 GCA_964622815.1 uncultured Oscillospiraceae bacterium
CGCTAACCGCCGGTTGGATTGGAGAACGCGAAGCGTTCTCGTAAGCGCTAACCGCCGGTTGGATTGGAGAACGCGAAGCGTTCTCGTAAGCGCTAACCGCGCAGCGGTTTGCGCATGTATAGGCGCGATTACTCCGCCGCGCACTTATCGCCAAAACCCAAGCACGGCGGACAAAATCCGCCGTGCTTGCCTATATCCTACATTTAATTCCTATCTTGCTTTTCTCCTAACCCACACCACGCACGCCGCCGCGAGGGCAATGGCTGCGAGCACAAAGCCCACCGGACTTACTCGCTCGCCGGTCTGTGGCGGGGTCTGCCCGGTCACGGGCGCGACGGGCGCGGCTGCCTCCGGCACGGACGTTGTCATCGGACCGTAGATGTCCTCCGCGGGCGCGGGCGCGTCCGGCTCAAGGCCGCTTGAGGGCGCCATCTGGTCGTATTGGTTATCGCGCACCCAATCCTCGTATGTGTAGGTTATCTCGCCGCCAACCTGTATGGCAGGGGAGGGAGATGCATAAACATGGAGATGCATGAGCCTATTACCCGTATCAATTTCTTTTGCATAAAGGGTTTCTGTATTTCGCGGCTCGTTAGGATTGGAAGATTTTATTTGGCTAACGTCAAATTGAGCTGGATCGCTTGTTACCTCAACAAGATTTACGGCTAACTCGTCGCTTATATATCCTATAGCCGCATTGGTTGCGGAAAGAGTGGTATCGCCGCCGTTAAAATTTAATTGGGATTTAAAGTTTGATTCACTAAGAGTATTATCAAAAACCAGGTTATAAACGCCCTCCACAATATTTATGCCCGAATTAACATGCATATTTATTTTGCATTTTATGCCGTGTACTGCTTTTATTTTTAGCGTACCGCCGCCGGTGAGTTCAAGATAAAGATCCTTGAACGCATCTATGCCTGTTCCAGAATTGGAAAGAATATTTAGCGTGCCGGTGCCTATTATATGCAAATCACCTTTTGCCTTAATAGCACTATCGGAATTGAAATTTATTCTGTTGCCGCTTCCAACAATATTTATGGCAACATCTTCTGAACCATACACGCTTATCACATCTGCACTTCCCGCAAACTCAACTACCAAATCCGTCATGGTTATTTGAAGCCTGCCGCCCGATGCCGGTTCAGAGCCTATTTCGAGCTTTCCGCTGGTTATATTTGCGTTGGAGGAAGTTAAAACCGTGTTGTAATTAAATTCAACTCCGCAAAAACCTCACGCCGCGCCGTCCGCCAGCGTTACCGCCGGAACGAGAGCAAGCACCATTATAAGCACGAGTATAGCCGCAAGTTGTTTTTTCATTGTTTACTCCTATAAGCTTCTTATATTATCTGCCATATTATATATGATGCCGCGCTAAAAAGCAAGCGCGCAAACAAAGAATTGCCGCGAGATGCTTCCTAGCGCACAAAACGCGCCCTTTGGCGCGTTTTGTCAAACGAATAGATAAAATCGAAGATTTAATCTGTTCGTTTTATGTCCGCTCCCAGCGCTCTTAGCTTCTGCTCTAAATATTCATAGCCCCTGTCGATAAACTCAATATTGTTTATCTCGCTCTCGCCCTCGGTCATGAGCGCGGCGATTATGAGCGCAGCGCCGGCGCGAAGGTCGGTTGAAAACAGCGGCGCACTTTCAAGCGCGTCAACGCCCTCGATTATGGCGGTGCGCGCGTTGAGCGTGATGTTTGCGCCCATGCGCTTTAGCTCGCTGACGTGATTAAATCTATCCTCGAATAAATTTTCCACAATGAAGCTGTTGCCATTGGCAACGGTGAGATAGCTCATCATGGGCTGCTGAAGATCGGTGGGAAAGCCGGGATACGGCAGCGTTTTGATGTTCACCGCGCGCGGGCGCTCATTATTGGTGACGCGTATGAAAAACTCGCGTCCGTCGTCGCCCTCGATAACGCGCGCGCCGCTTTCCATGAGCTTGGCGCTTATCGCCTCAAGATGCGTGGGGATAACGTTGTTTATCACAACGTCGCCATGCGTAGCCGCCGCGGCTATCATAAATGTGCCGGCCTCTATTTGGTCGGGGATAATGGCGTAGGTGCAGCCGTGCAGGCGTTTGCCGCCGCTTATCCTGATAATGTCCGTGCCTGCGCCCTTTATGCTCGCGCCCATCATATTGAGGAAGTTCGCCACGTCAACTATGTGCGGCTCTTTCGCCGCGCCAACTATCACCGTCTGCCCAACCGCGCCAACGGCAGCGAGCATTATGTTTATCGTCGCGCCGACGGAGGCCATATCGAGATATATTTCCGCGCCCACAAGCCCCGTGGCCTTGGCACGCGCCTTTACAATGCCCTTTTCGATAACAACCTCCGCGCCAAGCGCGCGAAAGCCCTTTATATGCTGATCTATCGGACGCTGACCTATGGGGCAGCCGCCCGGAAGCGCCACCTCCGCGTGGCCGTAGCGCCCCAAAAGCGCACCCAGTAAATAATAGGAAGCGCGAAGCGAATTTACCTTGTCGAAATTAACGGAGAATTTGTTTATCGTGCGCGGATCTATGCGCAGCGCGCCATCGGGAATGTATTCCACCTGCGCGCCCATGAGCGAAAGTATCTGCTCGTATACGCGAACGTCCTGTATCAAAGGCAGGTTTTCTATCACGCAGCTTTCGCCCGCGAGTATGGCCGCGGGAATTATCCCCAGCGCCGCATTTTTCGCGCCCGATATTGTAACAGCTCCCTCGAGCCGCTTTCCTCCGTTAATAATGTATTTTGCCATGTATGTACCCCGTTTTGGATTATTGTGTGGGTGAAATGACCGCTAGCTCATATAAAACCTTGGATTATACGCTTCGCCGTCTATAAGCAACTCAAAATGCAGCACGTTTTTTATCCCCTCCGTGCCGCCGCTGCTGCCGAGCAGGGCAATTTCGTCGCCCTGCTCCACACTGTCGCCTATCTTCACCATGGCCGTGCCAAGATGCGCATAGCGCGTGACAAAGCCCTGGCCGTGATCTATCTCTATCAAAAGGCCATAGCCGCCGCGCTCCATCACGCACACCACCGTGCCCGCGCACGCAGCCTTCACGCTCGCGCCCGGCTCGGCCTCGTAATCAAGGCCAAGATGCGCCTCGCCGCGCCGCTGCCCGAAATTGGAGCTTACCGATGCGGAAATGGGCTTTTTAAATTTCAGCCCGTCGGCCTTCTTGCCCTTTTTGCCCTCGGAGCGCCCCGGCTCTTTCACGCTCGACGCTCTTAGCGTGCCCACGCGCACACGATACGGCTCTGCCTCTATTATCGTCTCATCGACGGACGTGGTCTTGCCCTGCAAAACGCCGTTGTGATACTCGCCCGTCACCGTGGTGCGCACGCTTCCCTTGCGGCCGAGGCTTTCCACCACGCGCGTGCCTATGAGCAGATATTTATCGTCCGTCTCCTCAACCTTTGGCTCGAGCTGAGTAATGTATGCGTATGAAAGCTTGGTTACTATGGTCAGCGGCGTCGAGGGTGATGTAAATCTTTGAAGAAGCTCCTCAACGCTATCCAGTCCGCCGGATAAAGCCCCAGCTTCTGGCGTAACAGCTTCGAGCGTAAGCTCCTGCAATGGCGCACTCGTGAGCTCGCCCGTTTCCTGTATCTTCTGTTCATAAAAATTTTCAACCTCCAATAGAAGCTCCTCCGCCGCTTCACGCGAGGCGAGCACTGCGTATGACACGCCGTCTATGCGTATGCGCGTGCGCGTGTACTCAACGGGGGCAGCGGTGGGCGTGGGCGCCGGCGTTGGCGCGGGTGTTGCTGAAGGGAGTGGTGCTGTTATTTCAAAAAGCGATGGCTCGCTCTTTTTTTTCGTGGCCTCAATATATTCCTCCGGCAGCGGCTCAGCGCCGCTTATATAATAGGAAGCGCCTCCGGCGATAATCAGCGTGGCCGCAAGCGATAAAAGGCACAACGTTATTGTCCGTGCCGAATTTTTGCGCGCGCGGTCGTCCCGCCGCCGCCTAAGCTCCTCCTCCGCGTCGAATATTATCTGGTCGCGCGGAATGCGATTGTTATCGTCCATATTTGAATTATAAGCTAAAACTCCGTTTAGGACAAGCAAACCACGAAAAGGTTCATGATTTTGTTATAAGTTTACGCGCCCTGCCAGCCAAATAGCTCCAAAAATCGCGCATTTGTCGCTTTTGCGCCCCGTTTTTGTGCGCTGTAGCATAGGAGAGGCGAACCCATGCGCTTTATTGCTTGCTTTATCGCGCGGCTCAAATATAATAATGATGGAAATGTGTATTTGAGAGGTACAAGTATGAAAAAAACAGCGTGCTTTCTCGCGCTTTTGTTGGCGCTCGTCACCATCAACCTCACGCCCATAACGGCGCTCGCGGCTGGTGAAATATACGTCGGCGGCACTGACGTATCGGGCGGCGGCTATTATGTGAACGACGGGAACGGCGGCATAACCGCAACAAACGCAAGCTCAACCAATTATAATGTCCACTATGCTACCGCCAGCAGCACGCTGTATCTCAACGGCGCACGGATAACAAAGACGTATAGTGTTAATGACACAGCCGCCTGCATATATTCTGACATTGGTGCAATAACCATAAGCGGCACCGACAGCGTTGTAACCAATACGAACACTGACAAGGACTTCGTTTGCGGCGTGTACGCATTCGGCAATCTAACCGTTAACGGCACGCTAACGGCCACGGCAGGCGCGGCAAGTGGCATGAGCGCCGGCATAAGCGCGAATTCCTCCATTGTAATTAGCAGCGGCTCAGACGTCACGGCCACAGGCGGCGCGGCGGACGACGGAAGCTGCGGCGTTTACGCTGGCACAGGCATAAGTGCATCGGGCGGCACGCTCACTGCCACAGGCGGCGGAAATGCCAGCTCTAGCTATGGTCTTTATACTAATAACACGATAAATATATCGGGTAGCGCAAATGTCGCAGCCATAGGCAGTGCAGCGGGCTACATGAGTATTGGCGCTTGCGCTAACCACATAGATGTATCGGGCGGCACGCTCACAGCCACAGGCGGCACGGCGAGCGGCACGAACGGCGAGAGCTATGGCATTTTTGCAAACACGAATATTTCCCTCACCGGCGGGCATATCACCGCTCAATGCGGCGCGGCGATCGTCAAGCAGTACGCGTTTAATCGCCAGCCCACATTTACCGACGCCACGCAGACCAACGCTCAGTGGTACAAATGGCGGCTTAGCGATAGCGGCACTTTCACCGAAAGCCGCGATACCGCGTATACTAGGGAAAACGCGCATACTTACGTTGAAATAACGCCAAGCGACATACAGCCCACGCCTCAGCCTTCCACGCCTCCCACGCCTTAGCCCACGCAGCCCACCTCCGGCGGGCTTGTAACCTACACCTACGAGGATTGGCTAAGGGATAATCAATACGACCAAATGGCGCCACCTTCAGGCTTAAAAGCCGACACGGCTTCGCCCGATGTGGCGCAGCCCGCAGCCACCCCCGCACCCGCCGCGCCGGTGACAGTCGCGCCTGCGACCTCACCCGTTCCCGCAGCAGCGGATACCACCCCGCCTCCGCAGACAGCCGACAGCGCAACCCTGTTTGGTTTTGTGATGCTGGCCGTGGCGGCAGTTGTTTGTGTGGCGGTGAAGAAGCGGCGCGCATAAATGCCGCGGGACGGTCAAGACCGTCCCCTACAGTGAAACGGGCGATGTAGGGGCGAACGCAGTTCGCCCCTACATCGGCAAATCGCTTTGCGGTTAGCCTTTGGGAGAACGCGAAGCGTTCCAAGCGCTAACGGCCGAAGGCCGTTTGCGTATATGTAGGGGCGGGTCTTGACCCGCCCGCGTTTTTTCCACATAACACCATCGCGGGACGGTCAAGACCGTCCCCTACAGTGAAACGGACGGTTGGTTGCGGGCGAACACAGTTCGCCCCTACGGAAGCGGCTGGATTACATTGGCGCTAACGGCCTCCGGCCGTTTGCGCATGTAGACGGTGAATTTTTCGTGAAACGGCTTGTGAAACAGCTCTACAATAGCGTAGAATATATCAACACATTAAGCGGAGGATATTTTATGAAAGTGCTTATCACGGGCGGCGCGGGATATATAGGCAGCCATACCAATGTCTATTTTGCGTCCAAAGGAGCGGACACCGTCATATTAGATGATCTTTGCGAAGGGCATGAGCAAGCGGTTGCCTGCGGACGGCTCATTAAAGGCTCTGTTGGTGATAAACCGCTTTTAGACAAGCTTTTTCGCGAGGAAAAATTTGATGCGATTATCCATTTTGCGGCGTTCGCGTCTGTGGCGGACAGTGTAGCGCGGCCGAGCCGATATTATCTAAATAACGTGTGCCAAATGCGCACTTTGCTCGACGCGGCGGTGGAAAACGGCGTAAAAGCGGTTGTTTTCTCATCATCGGCGGCGGTGTTCGGCGAGCCTGTTTACGTCCCCATAGACGAAAAGCACCCGCTGCTTCCCATAAATCCGTATGGTTTTACCAAGCTCGCAGGCGAGCAAATGCTCAAGGATTACGAGCGTGCATACGGCCTTAGGTGGTGCGCCTTCCGCTATTTTAACGCCGCGGGCTGCGCGGCAGACGCTTCCATAGGCGAAGCGCACGAGCCGGAAACGCATCTAATTCCGCTGCTTTTGCGTGCCGCACGCACTGGGCAGCCCATGAATATATATGGCACGGATTACCCCACGCGCGACGGCAGCTGCCTTAGGGATTACGTTCATGTGATGGATCTTGCAAGCGCGCATTGGCTCGGCATGACGCGGCTTCTAAACGGCGGGAGCTGCGAGGCATTTAATCTAGGCTCAGGCGAAGGGTTCACCGTTTTAGAAATGCTCGCCGCATGTGAAGAAGTGACAGGCTTGAATATTCCGCACTCCATAGAGGCGCGCCGCAGCGGCGACCCCGCCGCGCTCATAGCGTCCAGTCAAAAAGCAAAAAACGAGCTTGGGTGGAACAGTGATTTAAGCAGCATCGAAAAGATGATAGCCGACGCTTGGGAGTGGGAGAAAAAACGCGCTTTTTAGCGCACAGGCGCGGCTTTACTGCGTGCAAATAAAAATAATTATTGCAATTATTGTGTAATAGCCGTATAATTGACTGTTGCCTTTTGTGGAACACTCAAAAAAAGGCAAAATTTAAACAAAGGATCACTAAACAATGGGCAACACTGGAAATTCAATGCTTCGCAACATCGCCATCATCGCGCACGTTGATCACGGCAAGACTACTCTTGTGGATCAAATGCTGCGTCAGAGCGGCATATTCCGCGCCAACGAGCAGCTCACCGAGCGCGTTATGGACTCGGGCGACCTTGAAAGGGAGCGCGGCATAACAATACTATCCAAAAATACCGCCGTCAACTATGGCGATTACCGCATAAACATAGTCGATACGCCGGGTCACGCGGATTTCGGCGGCGAGGTTGAGCGCATACTTCAAATGGTAGACGGCGTTTTGCTTCTTGTTGACGCATTTGAGGGCTGCATGCCTCAGACTCGTTTTGTTTTGCGCAAGGCGCTCGAGCTAAAGAAAACGCCCGTGGTCGTTGTGAACAAAATAGACCGCGACGGTGCGCGTCCGCACGAGGTGGTGGACGAGACTCTCGAATTATTCATGGAGCTTGGCGCAACCGATGAGCAGATAGATTTCACTGTGGTGTACGCCTCCGCTCGCGATGGCTACGCCTCACTGGACCCGGACGTTCGCGGCGTTGGCCTCGCGCCTCTTTTCGACACAATAATAAAGGCTATTCCCGCCCCGCCCACCGATGAGGAAGCGCCGCTCCAGATACTTTTTTCCACCATAGATTATGATGATTATCTCGGGCGTATAGGCGTTGGCCGCATGGAGCGCGGCAGGGTGCATGTTGGCGATACCGTGGCGCTTTGCGGCGGGCAGGATAACAATGTGCGCAATGTGCGCCTTTCAAAGCTGTTCCGCTTCGAGGGGCTAAAGCGAGTTGAGATAACCGAGGCGGCCGCCGGCGAAATAGTTGCCGTGGCTGGCGTGGCGGGGCTTAGCATAGGCGAAACAGCTTGCGACGTTGACCATATAGATCCGATGCCCTTTGTTAAGATAGACGAGCCTACCGTGAGCATGATGTTCCTTGTGAACACATCGCCTTTTGCGGGGCGCGAGGGCAAATATGTAACCAGCCGCAATCTGCGCGACAGGCTTTTTAAAGAAGTGGAAACAAATGTGAGCATGCGCGTTGAGGAGACCGGCTCGACCGATATGTTCAAGGTTTCGGGGCGCGGCGAGCTGCATCTTTCAATATTGATAGAAACTATGCGCAGGCAGGACTATGAATTTGCCGTATCGCGTCCCAAGGTTATAATGAAGAAAAATGCGGACGGCGATCTTATGGAGCCTATCGAGGAGCTAACCATAGACGTGCCGCAGGAATATAGCGGCGTAGTTATAGAAAAGCTCAGCTCGCGCAAGGCGGAATTTTTGGATATGACCTCCCTTACGGAAAATTCCACGCGCTTGCTTTTCAAAATACCCGCTCGCAGCCTTATGGGCTATCGCTCGGAGCTGATGACGGATACTCGCGGCAACGGCGTTATGAGCCACATATTCCTCGGTTACGAGCAATATAAGGGCGATTTGCCGGAGCGTCCACGCGGCAGCCTTGTGGTTCACGAAACGGGCGACACCAATTCATACGGCCTTTTCAACACGCAGGAGCGCGGGCGGCTTTTCTTCGGCCCGGGTATCCCCGTGTACGAAGGGGAGATATGCGGCGAATGCTCGCGTGCGGAAGATATAGTTGTTAATGTGTGCAAGCGCAAGCATGTTACAAATATGCGCGCCTCCGGCAGCGATGAAGCGCTCAGGCTCACGCCGCCCACGGTTCTCTCGCTTGAACAGTGCCTTGAGTTCATAACGGACGACGAGCTTGTGGAGCTTACTCCCAAGAGCATAAGAATGAGAAAGATGATACTTTCAAAGGAGCAGCGCATGAAGCGCGCCGCCGCTAACAAAGCGGTCACGCTTGAAGATGTGCTCGACTAAAATTTAGCACCCTTATGGGTGCTTTTTTCTGCTTAATTGCAAATGTTCAAAACTATGTTATAATAACATTGTTAACATGTGAATACTGTTAATAAAAGGGAAAGCAATAATCTTCCAACAAGAAGCTTATTATTTTTCCACCCGTTTACCCACACCAAAACCCCCGATAGTGTAAGCGCTAAACCCACTTTCTTACATTATCCTCATTACTATAACTACTACTACTATTCTAAATAGAAAGACAAGAGGTATTTTGCGCATGAAGTTTTCTATTGCGACGCAGGATTTGAACGCGGGAATATCCACCGCGATAAAAGCCCTTTCACAAAAGGGTAATATAGATATATACGAATGCATTTTTATTGAAGCCTATAATGGAAAGCTCATGCTTCGCTGCACAGACCTTTCCACTCAGATAGACACCCTGCTTACCGCCACAATTTTAGAGGACGGCGTATGCTGCGTGCAGGGCAAGCTTTTTGCCGAAATGATGCGCAAGCTTTCCGGCGACGAGGTGGATATTGAATTATCCGGCAACACCATGAATATTAGATCAGGCGCAAGCTCTTTAAATCTCTCCACCCGCGATTATAAGGATTTTATAGCCATGAACGAGGTGAAGAAGAATTACGTCGTTAAAACAACTCAGCGCGAGCTTAAAAACCTTATCAAAATGAGCACCTTCGCCGCCGCAAGCGAAGATAATAAAGTTATCCTAACAGGCGCGCTCATGGAATTTGAGGGTGAAAAACTAAAAATAGTCGCTCTTGACGGCTTCCGCCTTTCAATGTGCACATGCCACATGGAAAATACCAATGACGAGCCTGTGAGCGCCGTTGTATACGCTCGCACACTAAACGACATAAATAAAATATTGATGGACGATGATACCCCCGTATCCATATCCGTCACGCGCAGCCACATAGAAATAGACCTCGATTACACCAAAATAACCGTGCGTCTTTTAGAGGGCAACTACATAAAATATAAGCAGATGATACCCACCGAGCATAAAACGCGAGTTCGCATCAAAAGAACCGAAATTTTGGATTCGATAGACCGTGTTTCATTGATGGCGAGAGAATCAAAGGCAAACCTCGTTAAGCTTTCTTTTAAGAATAAGGAGCTTTTAATTTCCGCCAATAGCGAGGTAGGCCACATAAACGACGCGCTCGCCGTTGAAACAATGGGCGACGATATTGATATTGCTTTCAATCCCCGCTATATACTCGATATTTTCAAGGTTATAGACGATGAGTATATTTATATGGATATGAGCAGCGCCGTCACCCCCGCCGTCATTCGCCCCATACAAAACGAAAGCTACCTTTATCTCGTGCTGCCCGTGAGATTGTTTAGCCAGAGGTAGAAGGTTGAAAGAGTGTGTATTTCATTTATGACCTTAATTCCTAAGAAATTTAAATAAATTTTTATTGAAATATGGTACTAAATATAGTACCATATTTGTATTATATAGGGAGAGCTTAAATGGCAAGCGTTGAGAAGATAATTGAAAAGATGAAGCAGCAGCCCAACGGGATTCGTATGAGCGAGGCGGATAAGGTGATTAAGGCTTGTGGATATAGGCTTGATAGAAAAAAAGGATCGCACCGTCAATACATAAATGAAAAAGGGGAAGTTATAACAATAAAAGATGAAACACCCCTCAAAGCTGTATATGTAAAGGATATTTTAGGAAGAATAAAGTAATGGAGGAAAAAATATGAGTATTAAAGAATATATGGAATTGCCCTATAATTTCATAATTAGTACTATAAACGATGAAAGCGGAAGTTATTTTTATGCAAAAGTGCTTGAGCTTGACGGTTGTCAAAGTACCGGTGAAACGGTGAGTGAAGCTATGAGCTCGCTCAAGGAGGCAATGGAGGGCTGGATAGAGGCAAAGCTTGAAAATGGATTTGAAGTGCCTATGCCCGTCAACGAGGAGCAGTTCAGCGGAAGATTTAATATAAGAATACCAAAATCGCTTCACTATAAATTGAGTGTGGCTGCCCAAAAGGAAGGAGTATCATTAAATCAATATGCTCTTTATAAGTTGGCGCAGTAAAAAATAAGTAAGACCTCTATTTTTGGAGGTCTTAAATAATGTAGAAAAAGGTCGGCAAACCGAAGGTTGGTTATGTTGAAACCGTTCCTTTTAATTATCAAAAGCGGACTAAGTGAGTAAAAACGTCCATCTCCTTCTTTCTTATTATATATAACGCGCCCCCAAAACTCTTGCTTATCAGGGTTAATCATGATATAATTATTCGATGTTCATCAAGGAACTAAAACTTGTTAATTTCCGGTCATATTCAGCGCTTGAGCTTGCTCCCGGGCGATATGTGAATGTGCTCACGGGCAACAACGCGGAGGGTAAAACCAACGCAGTTGAGGCCATATTTCTATGCGCACTGTTTCGCTCGCATCGCACGCGCATTGATCAGGAGCTTATAAAATGGAATGAAGAAGGCGCTTACGCCGCATTGACGGTGCAAAGCCGTCTAGGTGAGCGCAAAATAGAGATAACGCTTCCAAAGACAGGCAAGCGCAAGCTCAAGCTGGACAGCAATTATGTCAAGCGAATTGCCGAGGCAATGGGCACGGTGAACGTTGTGATGTTCGCGCCGGAGGATTTAGCAATAATAAAGGGCGGGCCTGATATGCGCCGCCGCTTTGTGGATATGGAAATGTCGCAGCTAAGCAGCGCGTATTTCGCGCTTTTGCAAAGCTATTATAAGGCGGTTTCCCAGCGCAACGCGGTTTTAAAGAGGCTTGAGGGCAGCGGCGGAGGAAACGTTCACATAATGCCCAAGGATTGGGAGGACATAAAAATTTGGGACGAGCAGGTGATAAATCGCGGCGCAAAGGTGATGAAGCAGCGTGCGGGCTTCGTTAAAAGGCTCAATGAAGAAGCTATGAAGCTACACTCGCTCATTTCGGGCGGCACAGAAACGCTGGAGGTTATATATGCGCCAAACGTACCCGTGGCGCGGGACGCTGAGCCTTCATACAGATACGCTATAAAGGAAGGGCTCAGAAACACCATGGGCGAGGAATTTCGCAAGCGCTACACGGTGGTAGGCCCGCATAAGGACGATATTATAATTAAAATAAATGGCGAAAGCACCAGAAATTACGGCTCGCAGGGGCAGCAGCGCACGGCGGCGCTCGCGCTCAAGCTAAGCGAGATAGAGCTTTTGAAGGATATAAGAAAAGAAACGCCTATTGTGATATTAGACGATGTTTTATCCGAATTAGATGAAAACCGTCAAAAACTGATATTAGCCGGAATAGGTGACGCGCAGGTTTTTATCACCTGCACAAGCCTTGGCGAGATGAAAAGCGCCTTTGACGGGGAAATGAAGGTGTTTAAAGTAGAAGGTGGAGAGGTGAAGTAATTTCGCTCGAACGCAAGCTGTTCGAGCGAGAAATTTTGCGCTTCGCGCAAAAGGACTTTCACAATCGCCTTTCGCGCCTTCGGGCGCTCACGGGCGGCGATTGCGAGAAGATACAACGCCTCCGGCGTTGCTCCGTTTCGGGAACGCGGTTCCCGAAGCCGGATTTGTATGGTGAGGTTTTTTTAAACATAGTGCTC
>CAZUUR010000017.1:12614-15053 GCA_964622815.1 uncultured Oscillospiraceae bacterium
GCAAACACCCGCATAATCGCCGCGGGCGGGTCAAGACCCGCCCCTACGAAAAAAACCCCCGTAGGGGGCGGCAAACGCCCCGTGATACTTCATCGCCCACTGGGCGCGCTCACCTTCGTCGCCAAAACCCTGTTTCCTGTGAAACACGCATAACAACACTGAAAGGAAAACGCAATGAGTAACCACCAAAATTACGATGCATCGCAAATTCAAGTGCTTGAGGGGCTTGAGGCGGTCAAGCGCCGCCCTGGCATGTATATAGGCTCAACTGACGTACACGGTCTCCACCACCTCGTTAAGGAGCTTGTGGATAACGCGATAGACGAGGCTATGGGCGGCTTCTGCAAGCACATCAAAATAACCGTCCACCAAGATAATTCCGTCACCGTTTCAGACGATGGGCGCGGAATACCTGTTGACATACACGAAAAAACCGGCAAAAGCGCACTTGAGGTTGCTTTAACGGTGCTGCACGCGGGCGGCAAATTCGGCGGCACAGGCTATAAGGTGTCCGGCGGCCTGCACGGAGTGGGTCTGTCCGTTGTTAACGCGCTGAGCGATTGGCTCAAGGTGGAGGTGCGGCGTGACGGCAAGGTGAATTATCAGGAATATAGCCACGGCGAGCCGTGCTTCGACGTTAAGGTGATAGGCGATTGCGCATACGATGAAAGCGGCACGAGCGTCACCTTCCTTGCCGACGAGAAAATTTTTGATGAGGTAAAGTTTGATTACGCCATACTCTCAAAGCACATGCGCGAGATGGCTTTCCTCAATCGCGGCGTGCATATCACCGTGACAGACGAGCGGATAGGCGGCGATACCGGCCGCACCGAACCCGAAATACGCGATTATTGCTATGAGGGCGGCATAATAGAGTTCGTCAAATACATGAATAAGAAAAAAACGGCGCTGCACCCCGACCCCATATTTATAACGGGCAAGCGGGATAACCCCGAAAAGCAGGAGGTCTGCTCGGTTGAGGTGGCGCTTCAATATAACGATGATTACAATGAAAACACGCTTTCATACGCGAATAATATCAACACCGTCGAGGGCGGCAGCCACCTTATAGGCTTTCGCAACGCAATAAGCAAGTCGGTTAATGAATATGCGAAAAAATATAAATATATGAAGGATACCGATGAGAACCTCAAGGGCGAGGACGTGCGCGAGGGACTCACCGCAATAGTAAGCGTTAAGCTGGTCGAGCCGCAGTTCGAGGGGCAGACGAAAACCAAGCTTGGCAACGCATACGTTCGCAATGTGGTGGACGCGGCGGTGAGCGAGGGCATGACCACTTTTTTGGAGGAAAACCCGAATTTCGCAAAAATAATTATAGATAAATGCATGACGGCCGCGCGCGCCCGCGACGCCGCGAGAAAGGCGAGGGAGCTTACAAGGCGTAAGACGGCGCTCGATTCAACGAGCCTGCCCGGCAAGCTTGCAGACTGCACCGATAAAGACCCCGTCAACTGCGAGATATTCATAGTTGAGGGAGACAGTGCAGGCGGCAGCGCGAAGCAGGGAAGAAACCCCGCGTATCAGGCGATATTGCCGCTAAGGGGCAAGATATTGAATGTTGAAAAGGCGCGGCTTGACCGCATGATGGATAACGCCGAGATAAAGGCCATGATAACAGCGTTCGGCGGCGGATATGGCGAGGAGTTCGATACGTCAAAGCTCAGGTATCACAAAATAGTGTGTATGACCGATGCCGATGTTGACGGCAGCCATATACGCATACTTTTGCTCACGTTCTTCTTTAGATATATGCGGCCGCTCATAGAGCAGGGGTATGTGTATGCCGCGCAGCCGCCGCTTTATAAAATAACCAAGGGCAAGAATTTCTGGTATGTTTATTCCGATGAGGAGCTTGCCGCTAAGCTCGACGAGCTTGGCCGCGACACAAAGCCCACCATAAACAGATATAAAGGTCTTGGTGAGATGAACCCCGAACAGCTTTGGGAAACCACAATGGACCCTGATAACCGCGTAATGCGGCGGGTCAAGCTGGAGGACGCCGTCGCCGCGGACGAGATTTTCACCGTGCTCATGGGCGATAAGGTTGAACCCAGAAGAGAATTTATTGAGCAGAACAGTAAATTGGTGGAATATCTAGATGTATAAATCGCCAAGGCGAAGCCTTGGCTTTGGAAATATTCCTTTGCCCCTCTATGGGAGGGGCAACCCGCAAGCGGGATCGGAATATTTTCGGCGCTTCGCTTTCGCGGAAGCGCAAGCTGCCAAGCGCTAATGCTTGCATTAGCGCATAGCGAGGGATTTTGCGCAATCGCCTTTCGCACCTGCGGGTGCTCACGGGCGGCGATTGCGATAGGATACAACGCCTCCGGCGTTGCTCCGTTTCGGGAACGCGGTTTCCGAAGCCGGATTTGTATGGTGGGGCTTTTAAAACATATTGCTCCTAAGATGTGTTCAATG
>CAZUUR010000018.1:0-5643 GCA_964622815.1 uncultured Oscillospiraceae bacterium
GGCGGTGGTGCCTATGCCGTCGTTTAAAAGCTTAAACCACATTTTAGCATGTTCTTTTTCATTACCGGCTGTCTCTTCAAAAATGTCGCCTATTTGATTATAACCCTCCTTGCGTGCGGCGGACGCAAAATAGGTATATTTGTTACGCGCCTGTGATTCTCCAGCAAAAGCTGTTGCAAGATTGCTCTCGGTTTTTGTCCCCTTAATGTCCTTCATAGATAATCTCCTTTCGATACTGTGTATATTATGCGCGCCTTGGCGCTTCATAAACCCGTTAGCCATGTAAAACTTGCTAAAGCTAAAATAAACCAAGCACGGCTCAAAGTCAAGCGCACCGCTGTGGATTTTTCCCAAATAACTTAATGTTTTCACATTCGCCACATTGCAAATATTTCCTCCGTATGTTACTCTTTTTTTACATAAACTTACATATATTGTCAAAAAACAAACTGGTTGGAGGTATGTATAAAATGAAAAAGCTTACGGCGCTAATTATCGCGCTCGCGCTCGCACTTGCGCTCGTTCCTATGGCGGCGCTCGCTGAGGAGACGGCGGCTGTCGTATCAGACGATCTCATCGTTGACGGAAAACTTCTTGCAAAGGGCGATGCGATAACCCTTGCAAAGGGCGGCTGGGTATCAAGAAGCGTTGACGGCAATACGATTACGCTAAATAACGCGCATTTCTCCGATTTGAGCAATGTGGGCTGCATGATAAAATATCAAAAATCGCTCACGATAAATCTAGTAGGCGCGAGCACGATGTATTACAAAAGCGCCAACCAAGAGTGCACAACCGCAATAAGCGTGGAGGGCGATTTAGCAATAAAGGGCAGCGGTTCGCTGAGCATGGAGCTATACGGCCAAAATGAGCAGAGTGTTAGCATAGGCGCTGTCGCCAGCGGCAAGCTGACTATTGAGGACGCTGCCATCAGTGTAAACGCGCTTGGCGGAATGGCCGGCGGCATAATGGCTTGCGGCATGATAACCGTGAAGGACGCTAATATCACCGCTCGTGTTGTTTCCTGCGGGTATTTTGATGGCGCGAACGCAAGGTGCATTTACTCTGTTAAGGATATAGATATTGATAATGAGAGCGTGGAGCTGGGCGATGTTAAGCTTGACGGCTCGCATCTGTATCTTTCCGCAGCGAGCAATGTAAGCATGGCGAGCGGCATAGCCGCCGGAAACCTGTCTATGAAGCGCACTTATATCAAGGCTGACGCTGTGGCCTTAGCAACCGGCGGCGAGGCTTATGGTTTAAGAATAGACAAGGATCTTGATGTTGAGGTCGCAAGCCGACTCGAAATCACCGCTTCCTCCAGTGAAAATATGGCCGCTGGCATATATTGCAAGGGCATTGCCAACCTTACAAATTCCCGCGCCGATATAAATGCAAAAACCACCTGCTATGATAATTGCACGGAATATTGCGGCGCCTTTGGCATGCTGCTGCATTATGCGGATTTTGATAATGCGAAGATCAAGATTAACGCCGATAGAAACTGCTATTGCCTCGTGGGCACCGTTGGCGGCGTGAGCGCTGATTATCTCGGCCTTAACGACACCGCTCTCACGGTGAACGCTTCGTCAAGGGTCTATGTGCAGGGCAATGCGGGCATGGAGCTTAAGCAGCTTGTTATTGAAGGCTCAAGCGCCGTCCGCGTCAATGCGGACGCTAATTGCGACGGTGTGCTTATGGATATTGGACGGGGCATGTTCACAATCGAGGACGGCAGGCTTAATATAAGCGCCGGCCGCCTTGGCCTTGCGGGCGTTAACTGTGATATGTTCTTTAACGGCGGCTCGTGCGATATAAAGGCTGGTATAGCCGCCATAGTCGGCGCGAGCGACGGTTATGAATCAAGCATAAACTTCGCTAAAAAAGTGGGCGTCGCCGCTTCCGGCATAGTGTTCGCTTTTGATAGTGACGGCTGCTTCACACTAATTAAAACCGGCTCGCCCTTTGGCGTGTTCGTTACCGACGGCGCTATCTCAGCCGTCACAGGCGCAGTTAACACGGTAAGAATAGCCAGGGGCTACTCAAATGCGCCTGTTATGCCCGCGGTGGTTCTCACCGCCGCGCAGTAAGCCCGGAAAATTATAGAGGACGCGCCCTTTAGCACGCCGCTTCCTACGGGTAGGTGTCCCATGTGTTTGAGGTTGCTTGCGGAGAACGCAAAGCGCTCTCGTAAGAGCTAATTATGAAGTGATTTGTTCAGGGCGGGAGCTTGCTCCCGCCCTTTTCGCGTTCCAAGAAATTATTATTAACAAGCAACTTAATAAAATTGCTTGACACTGAAATCTCGCCATGCTACAATTTTATTAACAAACTTGTTAATAACCTATACGGAGGCGGTTATACATGGAAGAAAAACGGCAGCTCACCACCGCCGAATGGCGGATAATGCAGCTTTTATGGGATAAAGGCGCAATGACGCTGCGTGCGCTTACGGATATGCTTTCAAGCGACACCGGTTGGTCGCCCAACGCGGTAATATCATTTTTGAAGCGTCTTGAGGTAAAGGGCGTGGTGGAAATAGAGGGGGAGAGACGCGCGCGCAAATATGTCCCGCTTATAACTCGCCAGGAAGCTGTTCGCTGTGAGACTCAGGAGCTGCTTACGCGCGTATATCGCGGGAATATGCACTTGATGCTGCAAAACGCCGTTGAGTCTAAGCAGCTCTCAAATGAAGAAATAGACGAGCTTATTTCAATACTAAAAAAAGGACGGGTGGGGCAATGAACGCTGTGATCCAATGGTTGATAAAGCTTAGCGTGCAGACGTGCGCACTTGTGCTGTGCGTAATGATCGTGCGGCTTGCGTTTGCAAATAGGCTGTCGGCGCGAACTAAATATGCGCTGTGGCTAATTCCCGCGGCGCGGCTAGCGTTGCCATTTGACATTGGCTTTCAGAGCGATTTTTCACTCATGGGCGCGCTTGAGGCGCTCAGCCTCGCTCCGGCGGCGGATACTATCGCCGTAAATCATGTGCCTGTGCCAACGGCGGTAAACGCCGTATCCGCAGCATCTACCGCGCCTGTGCTAAACGCCGCTGCTCAGGCGACGGCCTCGGCGCAGCCTGTTGTCAGAGCGCTCAGCTCATCTGAGCTAATATTGCTCATTTGGCTTTTGGGAGTGGCGCTTTCGCTTGGTTATGCGGTATTGGTGAATATACGCTTCTTTGCTGTAGCACGTTGCGAGCGCGAATATCTTTGCAAAAAGGGCGACCTTTCGGTTTATATGCTAAAAGGCATTGCCTCGCCTTGCCTGCTGGGCGTGATAAAGCCCTGTATATTGGTAAATGACACCGCTGTGCGCGACTGTGGAACTCTCTGCTTTGCCGTATGGCATGAGGAAGCGCATTATAATCAGAAGGATAATATATGGGCGCTCGTTCGCAGTCTTATATGCTGCGTATATTGGTTCAATCCGCTGGTGTGGCTTGCCGCCGCTATCTCTCGGCGCGACTGTGAGCTTGCTTGCGACGAGCGCGTTATGCGCAATTTGGATTATGCCGAGCGCGAACGCTATGGCATGGCGCTAATATCGCTTATGGCGGATACGCCGGAGCAACGTATTTCGGCATTCAGCGCTTCCACCGCCATGACGGGTTCAAAGCGTGCTTTGAAAGCGCGGATAGAGCGTATAGCCTCAAAGTCTCGCTTTTCAAAGGCCGCAACCGCCGTTGCGCTCACACTTTTGTTTATGCTCTCTGCCTTTGCGTGCGCCGCGTCCAAGCCCGCCCAAGCAGCGCAGGACGATTTCGCCGCGCCTGTAACAACCGATGCGCCGAGCGGCACGGCTGAGCCAAAGACTGACGCTGAGCCTGAAAACAATGTAGTGGCGAGCTACCCAACGCTTGAATTGGTCTATGAAAACGGTTCATCAATGCTTTATGCGGGCGAGGCTAATGCAGAGCTTGCTAAGCTTATGGAAAAGTGCATCTTTGATTCTTTGGTGCTCTCCGCAGCGTGGCCCAGAGTTGATATAAATGATTATAAGCCCTATATAGTGCTTACGCAGGAGTTAACCACTTCATCGGGCGTGGAAAGGCACAAATATTATGCATTTGTGATGAACGGCACGCCCTGCTTACAGGGCGATAGCATGTATACTGTGCTGTTGCGGGATAATTTTGAGGCGCTGTTAAAGGCGTTCGACGATGCAAACACACTGGTTGCCGATGGTGCAAGGTCGCAAATGCTTGACGGGATAGCAAAGCTTCGCGCGTTGGCTCAGGGCAAGCCGTTGTTTGACACATCAGCCTATACTAAGACCAACGGCGACGCCGTGGCGGAGCAGGCAAAGCTGCTTATAGGGGAAGAGTACGGAGGCAGCGGCCAGGACGGGTTTGATATGTCGGGTCTTGTGTACTATGCGCTTAATCAGGCGGGCGTGGCGATAGACAGGCAATCGCCAAAAGGGTATAAAGAGCTTGGCTGGCAGGAGATAAACGGCATAAACGATCTTATGCCGGGCGATATAACTCTATTTGCCTTCAGTGAGGCTAATACCGCCACAGATAGAATAAACGGTTGTGCCGTGTATGTGGGAGACGGCAATATGGTTATAGCGTCAAGCGCTGCAAACGAGGTAAGATTGCAATCACTTACGGACAGCAAGTATTTCAGCGAGCATTTTGTTTGCGCAATGCGCTTTTGGCAATGATAGGGCAAAAAACGTTGAAATTGCGGGCGAACGCAGTTCGCCCCTACTGGCGTGTATAAGCAGTAAAATATGTTGGCACGCATAAGCATTCCAACCACATAAATAAATAGGGGGGCGAACTGCGTTCGCCCCCCTGCTTCAAATCCTCTTTTTATATAAGCGCCTTTCCGGTTTCCTTATCAAATAAATGCGCTAAAGCACCGCCGAAGGTGAAATCGAGCTCGTCGCCTATTGAGAAGCCGAGCTTGTGTTCCTTTGGCAGATCAACCGTGGCTATGCGGATAACGCAGTCCTTGTTGCACGCGGCGACGTGTATGTGCATTTCGCTGCCCATCATTTCGGATACGTCCACCTTGGCGTGTATAGAGTCGAACTTATCGGGCGCGGTGAGCATTATGTGCTCAGGACGTATGCCGAGCGTAATTTCCTGCGGCTTAACTTCGTTATTTTTGAGCGCGGCTTGGCTAAGCGGCGGCAGACCGATGGTGGCTGTGCCTAGCTTAATGCAGTATTGCTCGTTTTCGTAGGAAAGCGCCGCATCGAAGAAATTCATCTGAGGCGTGCCAATAAAGCCTGCAACAAACAGGTTCGCGGGGTGATTGAAAACCTCCTGCGGCGTGCCTATCTGCTGAATGAAGCCGTCCTTCATTATAACTATCCTGTCGCCCAACGTCATTGCCTCGGTTTGATCGTGGGTAACATATATGAAAGTGGTGTCTATGCGCTGACGGAGCTTTATTATCTCGGCGCGCATTTGATTTCTCAGCTTCGCGTCGAGGTTTGAAAGCGGCTCGTCCATGAGAAATACCTGCGGCTCGCGCACGATAGCGCGGCCTATCGCCACGCGCTGACGCTGCCCGCCGGAAAGCTGCTTGGGCTTTCTGTCCAGAAGCTCGGAAATATCGAGTATCTCGGCCGCCTGCCTAACCTTTTTATCTATTTCGGCCTTGGGCGTTTTGCGAAGCTTGAGCGC
>CAZUUR010000018.1:5653-7276 GCA_964622815.1 uncultured Oscillospiraceae bacterium
ACGCCATGTTCTCATAAACGGTCATGTGCGGATAGAGCGCGTAGTTCTGGAATACCATTGCAATATCCCTGTCCTTGGGCGCAACGTCGTTGACAAGGCGATCGCCTATGTAAAGCTCGCCGGAGGTTATCTCCTCAAGCCCCGCTATCATGCGGAGCGTTGTGGATTTGCCGCAGCCCGACGGGCCTACAAGCACGATAAATTCCTTGTCGGCTATTTCAAGATTAAACTCCTCAACAGCCACCACGGTTTCGTCGTACACCTTTTTGATGTCCTTTAGTAGTACATTTGCCATTTTTTACTGACCTTGACGCCACGGCCTCTGCCAAAATGACGCCTCACGCGCAGCCGCAAAGGGCAAGCGCGTACTACGGCAGGTCTCCACACTGCCGCACCGCAAGTCGCGCGGAAAGAATATGAGCCTCCTTCACTAACGTGCGCGGGCTATTTTGTGGAGTAGCGACGCGCCGAATTGATAAAAACATATTACCCCAAAATAAGAAAAAATGGAAGCGCAAATTTGCTCCCATCTCCAAATCCTCAATGCATCACGCCGTTCCCTGCACAGCCCCCCGTAGGGTATGGCAAAATCGCACATTTTGACGTACCGCGCCCGCGTCTGCTCCCGCCATGCACGCAGTTATTGCCAATGTAGGGGACGGTCTTGACCGTCCCGCATCCTCTATCGTTTACACCGCCCGCCACCGCCCCTCCGTAGGGGTGGCCTCCCGGACGACCAGCAAACCTTACGCCTTTTTCTTCTGCGGAAGCTGCGCAAAAACTATCGCCGCGAACATCAGTGCGCACCCGATAACTTCCTTTAACGAAAGCGCCTGACTTAGCAGTATCCAGCCGGCTATCACTGCGAACACCGATTCAAAGCTCATCAATAGCGAAGCTACTTCGGGCTTTGCGTTCTTTTGCGCCACAATTTGCAGCGTGTACGCCACCGAGCAGGAGAGTATCCCGGCGTAGCCTATTGGCAGCCACGCCGCTCCTATGCTTTCCAAGCTCACCGTTTCTCCTGATACTAAAACGCTTATCCATGAAAGCAATGAGCACACAAAAAATTGCACGCACGATAGTCTAACCCCGTCAACGAGCGCCGTAAAGCGGTCAATAACGAGTATGTGTCCGGCGAACGCCACCGCGCATATAAGCATGAGTATGTCGCCCAGCGCGAAGGTGAAGCTCTCGTTCATGCACAAAAGATATAGCCCCACCATAGCTACCGCCACGGCTATCCAAGTGAGTATGGGCGGACGTTTTTTAACAAAAAGCCCCATCAGCGGCACGAACAAAATATATAGCGCGGTTATAAACCCCGCCTTGCCAACGGTTGTGTACATTATGCCAATCTGCTGAAATGTGCTCCCTAAATACAGCATAAGCCCGCAGCACACACCGCCGATAAGAAGCTGCTTTTTGCTGCCTTTTTTGGCAGCTTCCTTCCTTGCGGGGTCGAGCCTGTCTAATAGCGCTATGCAGGGGATAAGCACTATGCCGCCCAAAAGCGTGCGCGCCGCATTAAATGTGAACGGCCCTACATAATCCATACCAACGTCCTGCGCCACAAATGCCACGCCCCATATAAGCGCAACGAAAAGCAGCACAAGGCTGCTG
>CAZUUR010000018.1:7286-14822 GCA_964622815.1 uncultured Oscillospiraceae bacterium
TGCTGCCTAACTGCTTTTTATTCATGCCTTCACAATGTCCTTAAGCCGCTTTAACTCCTTGCGTATTTCTATTTTCTGCGGGCACATTTTCTCGCATGCACCGCAGTCCTTGCAGTTTTCCGCCTTTTCCTCGTCCATGAAGCCATAATTAAGGCGTGTTCCATCAAGGTTTTCAAACATCACGTATTCGTTTAGCAGCTCAAAGCTTTGGGGTATGTTCACCCCGTGCGGGCAGGGCATGCAGTATTTGCAGCCTGTGCAGCCGACGCCTATGCGCTTTTTAAGCGCCTGCGCCACCTCGTTAATTTGCTCGGTTTCAAGCTGTCCAAGCGGCTTGAAATTATTGAAGGTATTAAGGTTGTCGTCAAGCTGAGCTTCGTTACTCATGCCGCTTAAAACCACCTTCACCCCGTCAAGACTGCCGGCGAAGCGCATAGCCCAGTACGCAAGCGATTTTTCCGGCTCAAGGTCAGTGAGCCTTGCCGCTATCGTTTTTGGGAAGGTAACGAGCGAGCCGCCCTTGCACGGCTCCATTACAACAACGTCCGCTCCGCGCTCCTTGGCAAGCGCAAGTCCGCGCGCACCGGCCTGCTCGTCCATATCCATATAATTTAGCTGAAGCTGACAGAAGTCCCATTTGCGATAGCAAAGTATCTTCTCAAAGGCCTCGTAGGAGTCGTGGAAGGAGAAGCCGAATTTAACTATCTTGCCCTCGCGCTGAAGCTGCTCGAATATTGGTATGAGATCAAATTTTAAAACGGTGTTCTCAAATCTTTCATAGCTTAGCGCGTGAAGCAGATAAAAATCTATATGGTCGGTTTTAAGATGCTCAAGCTGCTCATTAAAGAGCGTCAAAGCGTCCTCCCGCTTTTCAATTTTCCAAACGGGAAGCTTTGTTGCGAGCGTATAGCTGTCGCGGGGGTAGTTTGCCAAAATTTGGCCGACGGCCTTTTCACTTTCGCCGCCGTGATAATTATACGCGGTGTCGAAATAAGTAACGCCGGATTTTATGGCAATATCAATAAGCTTAGCCGTGCGCTCCATGTCGATAAGTCCGCTTTCAAGCGTTGGGAAGCGCATGCAACCAAATCCAAGCAACGAAACGTCAATTCCACCAATTTCACGTTTTTCCATAATAACCTCACATATATTGTAGTATTTATCTAGCTTATCACAATGGCCGCCTAAATCAAGAAAAATTTAAAATTCACTGCACGCTATAACCTTGCCGCCGTCAAGCTCAAGCGTAATGCCGTGCGCGGGTAAAGGGGTGTGCTCAAATGAGTTCCGCCCCTCTACGGGGAAAAAGCTCTCGCGTATGCGCGCTATTGTGCCGCCGTGGCACACTACTATCACGTCCCTTGCCGCGCTTGACACGAGACTGGTGAAAGCGTCGCACACGCGCCGCGAGAAATCCGCAAAGCTGTCTCCGCCGCCGGGAAAATGCGTTTCGTTGGTGAAATTATCGAAAAAATGCGCATAGCGTGCGTCGGCCATTATCTGCTCGTATGTCATGCCCTCAAAAGCGCCGAAATTCACCTCATTAAAGCCCGCAAGCTCGCCCTTTGAAGCATTGCCGTAAATGAGCGTGCAGGTTTCCTTGGCGCGGCTCAATGTGCTTGTATACACATCGCAATTATCGCAGGGCGGATATATGCCGCGCATTGCCAGCGCCTTTATCTCCTCACGCCCCTCGTCCAAAAGCGGCAGGTCGAGGCGCCCGTAATACCATTTTTTTACCAGCCCTTCGGTGAGCCCGTGTCTTATCAAATGCAGCTTCATAATTTATAACCATAGCTTTCGCTTGCGAAAGCCGCCTTTGCCAAAAATTTTATCGCAGGTTAAATTTCCCCCTTAATTACCTCCGGTATGCCCAAAAACAGCCGCACCACCGTGTCCGCCTCGCTTGAAAGATAATTCATAAGCCGGCCGTGCGCCTCGCGCCACTCGCGCTCAAGCGCGTCTATAGGCACAACTGAGCAGGATATATCCGTGGCAATAATTATGCTGTTTTCCCACTCGCTCTTTCGCGAGCGGAAATATTCAAGCGGCTCAAGCCCCTCGCCAAGCGCGATCATTGCGTATGAAAATTCCTCGAGCGCGTATATCACCGGCCTAAAATCCACCGACGGGCAATATTTTGTGCATACGTAAACTTCGCTTGCGGCAAGCTTGCAGGTTTTAAGCGCAAAATCGAGCTTGCCCTGATATGCCCCGCCAATGATAAGCTTCATAAAATACCTCCGATAATTCCAAGCATAATAAGTCCCGCAGCTTCGCCCACAGTGAGCGCAAAGCCCGAAACATCGCCCGATATTCCGCCAAGACTTTTTGCCGCCCACAACAGCGCCGCGCCATAGCCAAGCGCCGTGGCTAAGCAGCAGGCGAGCGCTCCAAAGCCTGTGGCGAGCGTGGGGGAGAGCGCAAAGCAGGCGACAGCGCCCGCAAATATAACAAAAAGCCATATAAAGCCGCATACAGCATCCGCACGGCTTTTTTGGGGCGCTGAATACTGGCTGTGCTCAAGCGGCTTCACTGTGGATACGGCAATAAGTGCGCACGCGCGCGATACCGCCGGAATGAACGCGAAAACAACGGGCGCTGCGGGCGATGAAAAAGCCTCGTAGGCGCCCGCGAGCATGAAAATAAAAAGCATCGCCGCCGCTATAACGGCAAAAGCGCCGCAGTGAGGGTCTTTGAGTATTTTTAGCCTTTCCTCCTTGGGCCGCCTTGATAGCACCGCGTCTGAAACGTCCATATAGCCGTCAAGATGTATAGCGCCAGATAAAAGCACAGGTAACGCAGCTACTATCGCCGCCGCTATCATGTTATTTGGCAGTATTGCGCGAAGCCCCCATACTATGAGCGCGATTATCGCGCCGAGCGCTATGCCTAAAAAGGGAAAGTGCCTTAGCATGCGCCGCCTGAGCTCATCGTCCCATACATTTGTTGGCATGGGCAGCACTGAAAACATGGAAAAGCACATTATAAGCCCCGTTAGCAGCTTTTTCATATCGCTCGCCCCTTTCGCCAAATTGGTATGCCGCATACAACCTCGATAACTCCGTCCGCAAGCGCCGCGAGCGCCGTGTCAACACGCGCGAGGCCGCGCCGGTAGATCTCCGTAAGCTCGTCATAGCGCCGCGCGTCCGAATAAATATAGTCCGATACCATAACTATGTTGGGCGCGGCCTTGGCAAGCGCTGTAAGCCCGCTTTCCACCCTTTCGGGTGCGCTTGCATCAAAAACGCCGTTTTTGAACATCTCGTTTGATAAAAGCGCCGTCACGCTGTCAAGCAGCGCCGCCGAGCCTGGCGCGCTGATTTGGGGAACAATGCCTTCAATGGCGAGCGGTGCTTCAATGGTCTTAAAGCCCATGCCGTCCCGCTCTTTTATGTGCCGTTTTATTCTTGTTATGTCCTCTGCGTCGACAGGCGTCATTGTGGCGATATAAAAGTGCTCAAAATCGCCCGCGAGTTTAAGCGTGAGCCTCTGAGCGTGGGTCGATTTACCGTTTTTGCAGCCGCCGGAAATATAAATTAGCAAAGCCTCTACTCCTTATCAAAGGACGATTTATTATTGCGGATTTCGCTCAAATAGCCATCGTCTATCTTTGCCTGAGCGAAGGTGGCCATGTTTTTAAACACTGCCTCCGCCGCGTCAAGCAGCATAAACGCAAGCGTACACCCGCTGCCCTCGCCAAGACGCATATCCATATCGAGCATTGGCTCAAGCCCAAGCTCGCGCATGGCGTATGTGTAGCCGCGCTCGCAGGATATGTGCGAGGGAAGCATGTATTGCACGCTAAGAGGGCATATCCGCTTTGCCGCAAGCGCGCTCACAGCGCCGATAAAGCCGTCTATCACAACTGGAAGCCGCGAAGCAGCCGCGCCAAGATAAGCGCCCGTCATGGCGGCAATATCAAACCCGCCCACTTTTTGTATCACGTCTATTGGGTCGCCGCTATTTGGCGCGCTTTTCGCGAGCGCCGCCTTTATAATGCGCTTTTTATTCTCATACGCCGCGTCGGTAAGCCCGCCGCCGCGCCCCGTAAGCTCGTCCGCATCAAGACCGGTGAGCGCAGCGAGTACGGCGGACGAGGTTGTGGTATTGCCTATGCCCATTTCGCCTATGCCTATAACGTCGTAGCCAAGCTCCCTTGCCCTTATGGCCGCTTTAGCGCCGCACAGCAAGGCTCTATGCGCTTCGTTTAAGGTCATGGCGGGGCTTTTTAAAATATTTTTCGTGCCTCGCGCTATTTTCTCGTTTATGACGAGCGGCTCGTCAACGTTGTATTTTACGCCAACGTCGTATACAAATGTGTCGGCGTTCACAAATTTTGCAAGCGTCCCCGCGCCTGTAAGCCCGCGTGCGAGATTCATCGTCTGCATAAGGGTCACCGTGTCAGGCGCGCTCGACACGCCCTCCTCAACAACCCCGTTGTCCGCGCAAAACACAAGCAGCGCCCGCTTTTTTACGCTTATGTCACTGTTCCCCTTTATTGCGGCAAGCCTTATTGCAAGCTGCTCAAGCTTACCAAGGCTCTTTGGCGGCTTCGCTAAAGCGTCAAGATGCGCTTGAGCCTTAGCCGCGGCGGAGCTGTCCGTGGGAACGATAGAGCTTACTATAGGCCAAATTGAATCACACATCGCATATATTACCTCGCTTAAATTATAATATATGGCCGCAATAGAGTCAAATGGCGCTGTCAAAGGCCGATATACAGTTCTTCGGTTTGTTATTCACCGCAATACCGTATAAAAAAATTTAGTAACAATTTGGTTACAAGGTTACATTTCATATATATTGAACCGAAACGCTAGACTTTATCGCATTATAATGATATAATTCCAGCATTCACCAAAAAACGTTATTCTTATGTATAAAATGTAAGCATGAATAATGTTAATAAATAAACACCTAGGCACGAGCGGGAGAGAAATGGCTCATAAAGAAAAGGTCAAGCGTTCAAAGGGCGCGTTTATTCAAATGAGGACTCTTAAAATGGGTCTGATAAGAAGGCTGATGCCAATAGTGTCGGCGTCATTGCTTGTACTCATTGCAGTATGCACAGGGGTTTGCATGTCGAGCACGCGGGAGATTGCGCGCACAATGCTTTCTTATGCCGCCAAGCGCACAAATGAAGCTATCACCATGTCTATCCAATCCATAACGGCCGTAAGCGACGTAATAGCGGATAGTGCCTGCTATTCAAGCGATGTTGAGCATTTAAAAAATCTTGCGAACGAAATATGCAAGAGTGATGAATATATCTTAAATATCAATTTTTTGAATCACAATGGCAGATCCATGTTCACAGGAGAGGATCTGTCAAAGCAGGAAGCCTATTTAAAGGTGCGCAGCAATAATAAACGGTTTATTTCCGATGTTGATTATGATGACAGAACCGGCTGCTATATGTTTTACATCGCAATTCCTGTCATAAGCAACGGCACATATATAGGCGTTATAGAAACCAAGGTTGATTCAAAGCTGCTAAAGGATTGCATAATAGAGGCCATACCCGGCAATTCGGGCAATGCGTTCGTGGTGGACGGCCAAGGCGTATGTATTGCCACGGAAAACGAAATGCTTATGTTCAACCGCGTGAGCGTTGAGCAGCTTTCCTCATACGATTTAAGCTTTAGCTCTATGACCCGCCTTATGAATACCATGGCCGAGCAGAACGAGGGCTTTACTACGTTTGAAAAGCCAAGCGGCGGGTATTACGCTGCGTTTAGCACCATAGCGGGCACGCAGTCGTGGCGGCTCGCGGTGACGCAGAGCGTTATGGAATATTCGTCGGGCGTATATCTTTGCTTTGGCGTGTGCTTTGGGCTGTGCGCGATAATATGGATAGCAATATTCCTGCGCCTTTGTGCGCTCGCCCGCGGCACCTCGGCTCAGATAAAGCTGGGCGCGGAGCGGATAAAGCTTATTTTAGCGGGCGATCTTGAAAAGGTTGAAGCGATAACGTGCGAGTGCGAGGAATTGCAGGAGCTGTATTCAGCGCAGGAAGCGTTGTCCGGCAATATGCGGCTCATTATTGATGAAACAGTGAGCATGCTCGATCAAATGGCAGGCGGCGATATTGATACGGCGGGGGACGTGCCGTTTAATGGCGATTACGGCCGCATAAAGCAGGCGCTCGACACAAATATCAGCGCGATAAATCTCATTGTCGCACGCATATCAAGAGCCGCCGAGGAAGTGGCGCGCGGCAGCGCACAAATGGCGGCGGGCGCGGTGGGTCTGTCGATAGGGGCGAGCCAGCAGGCGAGCGCAGTGTCGCAGCTTTTCACGAACGTTGCGGATATGGCAAGGGGCGTTGAGAATATCTCAAAGACAGATACTAGCGCCGCCGAGCTTGAAGGCCTGTACACGATGCTTTCAGACCCCACCTCAAAGCGCAGCAAGATGGAGCTTATGATAGCGGCCATGAGCAATATTGCCGAGACCTCCGAGGAAATAAGAAAGATAGCCTCGATGATAGAGGGAATAGTATCAGAAACTGGCATTCTTGCCTTTAACGCTTCGGTCGAGGCCGCACGCGCGGGCAGCGCGGGTCGCGGCTTCTCGGTAATTGCATCTGAGGTGAGGCAGCTTGCCGATAGAAGCAAGGAATCGCTTGAAATAATCAAAGTTCAGATGAACAGGATATTCGAGGCCATAGCCGTGGGTAAGGAAATGGTCGATGAAACAGTGGGCGCGGTGGATAACATGCGTCAAAACGTGGATCAGGTGAAGGAATCACTCAGCCAAATATCGAGCGTCATAGATAATACCGCCGCAACCTCTCAGGAAACGGCCGCAGCGTGCGAGCAGCTTTCCGCGCAGGCGGCGCTGCTTAGGGACGTGGTGTCGCAATTCAACTATAAAGAAAATTAAATGCAATAATAACTGCTGATAAAGGCGGCTGTTTATGTTAGAATATTTTTGAAGCCAAAGACGAGAGTAAAGATTTCGTCTTTCAAGCTATTGTCATAAGCTTGAATCCTTCAAGCTACGGCTTTGCGATTTCTAAGTTGGCTATATTCACCCCCCATTAAACAGAAAGGATGCTGCGAAAGCTACGGTCATCAATATGGACGAACTCATACTTGTTGTAGACGACGCCGTATTCGCGCGCAATCTCACAAGGAAGGCGCTTAAGAACGGTGGCTACGAAAATATTAGGGAGGCGGCAAGCGCGAAGGACGCCATGGCCATATTCAAGGCGGAAAAGCCTGATCTAGTGCTGCTGGATATAACCCTTTTAGACAGGAACGACCTAAGTCTGCTTGACGATATGCTCAAGGAGGAGCCTAACGCAAAGATTGTGATGAACAGCGCCATTGGTCAGGATCTCATCATAGCGGACGCGCTTTCCATGGGCGCGAAGGATTTTATCTCAAAGCCCTTTACTGAGGAGGAGCTTTTAAGGGTTGTAAACGCCGTGCTTGAAAAATAGCCGCGCGGATAAGGAGAGGGATAAGTGAGCGAAAACACCTTGGAACTGCTTAGCTTTGATAAAGGCACGCTGACATTCTGCGTAAA
>CAZUUR010000019.1:0-14560 GCA_964622815.1 uncultured Oscillospiraceae bacterium
CGCGCATAGCAGGCGCGGCGATACGCGCGGGCGGGCTTGTGGCGTTTCCCACGGAGACGGTGTATGGGCTTGGCGCGAACGGGCTTGACGAGGACTCGGTTGCAAAAATATTCGAGGTAAAAGGGCGGCCGCAGGACAATCCGCTTATATTGCACATAGCCAAAAAGAGCGATGCAAAGGCGCTCTATCTTCGCATAACGCCCATAATGCGCACGCTTATGGACACATTTTGGCCGGGGCCGCTCACAATAATTGCGGAAAAATCGAGCACAGTGCCCGATATAGTTACGGCGGGGCTTTCAACCGTCGCCGTGCGCATGCCAAGCAACAAGGCGGCACTCGCATTTTTGCGGGAAGCCAATGTGCCGGTTGCCGCGCCGAGCGCTAATATTTCCGGCAGGCCGAGCCCTACCACCGCGCAGCATGTGCGCGACGATCTATTTGGCATGATAGACGTTATTATAGACGGCGGGCCATGCGAATACGGGCTTGAATCAACCGTCATATCCGTTGCGGGCACGCCCACGATATTGCGGCCGGGCGCTGTGACGCGTGAAATGCTTGAGGCGGTGATAGGTCCGGTCAAGCTCGCACCATCGCTCTTAAAGCCGCTTGCGGACGGGGAAACGGCGCTGTCTCCGGGCATGAAGCACAAGCATTATGCACCGGAGGCCGAGGTGCGCGTGGCCATGGACGGCGACCCAAGCAAGGTTGCGCACCGGATATGCGTTGAATATGATAAGCTTGAGCGCGAAAATAAAAGCAGCATAATTTTTGCCACGGAGCAAACAAAGCCCTTTTACAGAGGCCGCGAATATGTTATAATCGGGGATAGGTCAAAGCCCGAAACGCTGTGCGCGTCACTTTTTTACGAGCTGAGAAAATATTCCTCCTCGCAGGACGTGATTTTAGCGGAAGCGCTCCCCGCGAGCGATATGGGGCTTGCTTATATGAACAGGCTGCTTCGGGCGGCCGGTTTCAACACATTGGAGGTATAAATGCGTATCGTAATAGCGGGCGATCATGGCGGCTTCGCGCTCAAGAGCGCGCTTATCGGCTATATTAAGAATCTTGGCCACGAGGTTTACGATATGGGCTGCTATGATGAAAAAAGCATAGATTATCCCACGGTGGCGTTTCCGGCGGCGGAGGCGGTAGCCAAAGGCGAATACGACCGCGGCATTTTGGTCTGCGGCACAGGCATTGGCGTTTCGCTGTGCGCAAACAAGGTTTTGGGCATTCGCTGTGCGCTTTGCACCGATCCTGTTATGGCGCGTCTCACACGCGAGCATAACGACGCTAATATGCTTGCCTTAGGCGGGCGCATAGTTGGGCTTGAGCTTGCAAAGGGCATAGTGAAGGAGTTTCTCTCAACCGATTTCATTGGCTCACACCACACGGCGCGCGTTGAAATGATAAAAGAATACGAAGCTAAGCATCATAAATTTTAGGGCGGTTTATCCGCTCTCTTTTTATAACTAGGGGGTAAAAATGGGAAAAGTTGTAGTTATTGATCATCCGCTCGTGCAGCACAAGCTCTCTTATTTAAGGGATAAGCGCACAGGCTCAAAGGAGTTTCGCGAGCTTGTAAACGAGCTTGCGATGCTGCTCACCTATGAGGCCACACGCGACCTTCCGCTTCGCGAGGTGCAGGTGGAAACGCCCGTAGCCATAACCAAAACAAAGGTGCTCGCGGGCAAGAAGCTGGGCATAGTGCCTATTTTAAGAGCCGGACTTGGCATGGTGGACGGCATGATGAGCCTTATCCCCGCCGCGCGCGTGGGGCATATCGGCCTTTACCGCAATCCAGACACGCTTGAGCCTGTGGCCTATTACAGCAAGCTTCCGCAGGACGTTTCAGAGCGCGATATGATAATCGTCGATCCGATGCTCGCCACCGGCGGCAGCGCCGTTGAGGGCATAAACGTTTTAAAGCGCGCTGGCTGCACAAATATTAAGCTCGTAAACATCATTGCCGCGCCTGAGGGCATTAAAACCGTGCTTGCCGCTCACCCTGACGTTGACGTATATATAGCGTGCATTGATGAAAAGCTAAACGAGCATGGCTATATTGTTCCCGGCCTTGGCGACGCGGGAGACAGGCTATTCGGAACAAAATAACGCTTTCGCCGCAGATTGTGAACCCGCCGCGGGCAGCCACATTTTGGCTGCCCCTTAAATTTTCTTTGCAGATACGGACGCCGCGCTCGCAAGCAGGCGTTTTTTTATGCATAATTTCTTCCGTTTGTGTCAACACTTAACACAACTTAGACCTTTGGAGGCAATTATGGATAATTTCAAAAAAAGCGTTAAGCGCTATCTTTTGCTCGCGCGCGATTTTTTTAAGGAGCGCGGCGCTTATGTGGCCGCGCTCATAGCGCTTGTGGGCATAGGCATTGCTGCTGCTGTGGCGTTCGCGCCTGACGCTCAGGGCGGCGGCTCAGTCGCCGATGCGGCGCTCCCCACGCCAACTACGCCCCCCGTGAGCGCTGTTGGCTCGTCAAACGACGAGCGGCTCAGCGGCGTAAGCCTGCCCACTCCCTCGCCCTCTCCTACGCCCACTGAGCTGCCCGATTTTACCCCCGCTCCCCGCACGCCCACACCCACGCCCGATTTCCGCGAGTTTTTAAGCTCGCCCGTTGACGGCAAAATACTATGGGGCTTTGCCGTGAACGAGCTTGTGTATTCCCAAACGCTAAAGCAGTGGATGACGCATTGCGGCGTTGATGTTTCCGCAAAAAAAGGCGATGAAGTGCGCTGCATACTCGGCGGCACGGTCGAACGCGTTTATTCTGACGACGCCATGGGCGTTACCGTTGAGATAGCGCACACCGGCAAGCTCAAGAGCGTATATTCAAATCTCTGTGAAACTCCTCCCGTAAAAGAGGGGCAAAAGCTCAATCAGCGCGATGTGATAGGCTATATAGGCGCTACCGCCATATCCGAATGCGAATTGCCGTCGCACCTGCATTTTGAGATTTTAAAAAACGGCGAAGCCATAGACCCCGAAACAATGGTTATATTTGAAAAAAATCTGTAGGGGGCGGCGTCCCCGACGCCCCGCCGCAACAAGCACAACGGTGACGTCCGGCCGCGGCATGGCGCTCACACGGGGCCTGTCTGCACATAACAAAACAGGCTGCCTTTCGGCAGCCTTAATAAATATTCTAATTTAGCCCAGTTTGCTCAAAGCGGCGAGGATAGTATCCTCCTTGAAAGGCTTGACAACAAAGCCCTTTGCTCCGGACATTACGGCGTCACGAACCATCGCTTCCTGACCCAAAGCGCTTATCATAACGATAGTAGCTCCGGGATCCATCTTACGGATGACTTTGAGCGCCTCAAGACCGTTCATCTCGGGCATGGTAATATCCATTGTGACTATGTCAGGTTTAAGCTCGGTATATTTCTGCACAGCGACAGCGCCGTTTTCAGCCTCACCCGCGACTTCAAACCCATGCTTCACAACGATATTCTTGATCGAAACGCGCATAAATGCCGCGTCGTCAACAATAAGAATCTTCTTCATCAAGCTCTTTCCTCCAGAGAAATTATACACCGGTAATAGGTTTTAATCAAGCTTTTCTTTTATAAATAGAGGGTTTTATATACTCAAACTCGGTTTTCACGTTTACAAGCGTTTCAGACATGCCTATAAACAAATATCCTCCCGGTTTCACCGAGTCATAAAGCCGCTGCGTTACCTTTTGGCGCGTTGCCTGATCGAAATATATCATAACGTTTCGGCAGAACACAAGATCGTATGTGCGCAAGGTCCAGCCTATGGAATCGTTTAGGTTGAAATATTTGAAATTCACATTTCGCCTGAGCGTATCTTTTACCGAATATTCATCTTGGGGCGTTTTGTTGAAATATTTATCCTTCCAGCCTTCCGGAAGCTTTGACACCTTATCCAGAGCGTATACGCCGGCTTTGGCCTGCTCGAGCACGCTGTTTGATATGTCGGACGCGGTTATGCTCACCTTTCTAAAGTTGAGCGGCCCAAGAAAATTATCACACACCATGGCTATGGAGTATGGTTCTTCACCCGATGAGGATGCAGCCGACCAGATTTTAAACTCACTTAGCGGGCGATGCGTAAACTCTGGCAGTATCACCTCGCTCATAAAATCGTAATGACCCTCCTCACGCAAGAAATATGTGAAGTTGGTCGTGAGCTTTGACACGAGGTGCGATACCTCAGCTCCTGATTTATCGGCCATTATGTCGTTTATATAATCGGTAAAATTCTCATAGCCTCGCTTTTGCAGCGTCATGCTCAGTCTGCCTTCTATGAGCACGCGCTTATGAGCGAGGTTTATGCCGAATTTTTGATACATATAATCGCGCAGCCTTGCAAATTCTTCGTCTGTAAGCTTCATACGCCAATCTTTCTCAATTTCTTGGTGTTACTCGCAGCTGTGGCCTGCTTACATTAACATGTCGAGCAGCATGCCGCGTATATCGTCCACATTCCTCAAAAGCGCTATGTGATCCGCCTCGTTTTTTAGCAGCTCTTGGGTCATTTCATCGAGCTTTTCGTTTATCTTTTTAATTATCGCAAATGTTTTATTGCGGCCTCGCCCGTCAAACTTGCGAAATTTGCTGAAGCTAAATGCATTTGACGCGGTTTCGTCCACAAGCCTTCTTATAAGCTCACGATACTTGTGAAATTCCCGCAAATCCGCGTGCTTTGCCACTATTTCGCCCTGCTTGACTATATCTCCCGCGAGATTTTGAATGTATTTTTCATATTGAGAGCCTTGAAGATCCGTAAGCTTCGCACGAAAGCTCACCTCGTTCGCCGCCACAGCGCCGGCGCCGTCCTTTGCCATAGGCGCGTTCGCCTCAACAAACGGCGTATTCACTTTTTGTATCTTCATACCCATTTAATTCATTTTATACTATTTATCGCGTTGTGTCCACAAAAACCGAATTTCCGTCGTCGTCATACAACCCGCCGTAGGCTTTGACGCTGCGCATGCCGTTTTTAACGCCCCGAATATCCTTCATCAAAGCGTCAAGGCTCTTTGAGGCCTTGAGCTGATTTTCGCTTTCAAGGCGCTGAATATTTTCTATAATGGCGGCGGTCATTTTTTTCTCGCGCAGTATTTCTGGGGTTTCATTTGATAACCCCGCCGCTTTCACCCTTGAGCCAACCTCATTAGCGCGGTCGATAAGCGTCTTGCGCTCGTCCAAAAGCGCAATGGCGTTTTCTATATCGGCCGTGTCCTCAAGCTTATCGAGCGCCTTTGAAAGGCGAAGCGTAAGCTCATATACGGCTTGCAGCGCATTCGCGCGCTCATGCAGAAGCTCAAGCATTTTGTTTCCTCCATTGCGCCAGCTCGCATTTCATAACCACTTTCGCTTGCGAAAGCCTCAAAACCCAATATGAAAGACGAAGTCTTTCATAATTTATTCCTCAATAACGTACGGGCGCGCGTTCGCGGTGCTTTTCACCGTGAGCCACGCCTCGCGAAGCTCACTTGCTATATCTATAAGCGCGGGCAGGCTCTGCGCATCTTTAGTGAGGTTGGCGGCTATAAGCTCGCTAGTCATGAAATCGTAAAGCTGCATTAGCTGATCGGATATTTCATAGCGCATATCAAGCCCGCGCGTAAGCTCAGTTACTATGTCCTGCGCCTTTATAAGGTGCTTATGCGTTTTCCAGAAATCGCGCTGCTCGATAAATATCTCGGCAAGCTTCATTTCCTTGATGAGCGCATCATAGAGCATTATTATAAGCTCCATAGGGCTCGCGGTCATAATGCTGTCCGATTGATACTTTCGTAAATTCGCGTTAGGGTTTGCGTACATATATTTTTCCTCCCGTAGGGGCGTCCGTGCCGTTTAATTTGCGGGAACCGCCATCCGCTGCGGCTGTTTTCCCATTTATGTACGGCGGCGCGTTTATGTGCCGCCGTGCTTTTTAATCATGCGACTTTTCCGCTTACTAAGAGCTTAGCCCAAGCGAGGAATACAGCGCGTTCGTTTGCGAGGTAAGCTTGCTCATCATGGTTTCCATATCTGAGAATTTCTTCCAGTATTTTTCCTCGTCCTCATATAGCTTTGTGGTGAGATCGTCCATTTTATCCTGAAAATCGTCCACCGCCTTTGACGCCTCTGAAAGCTTTGAGGTGCGCATCTTGGTGTTGAAATCGGACATGGACGCGTTCATTCTGGTGAAAATGCCGCCCGCATTGGTCACATTACCGGCCGCATCTGTCTTGGCAGAGCCGGCGAACGCTTCCTGCACAGCGCCGGGGTTTTTCTCAAGCGCGGTTTGCAGCTTTGTCTCATCGAGCTGAAGCTTGCCCTGATCGGTCTTCCAGGTGCTGTTGTTCCACGGAACGGTGGATATGCCAAGGTCGTTTGCGGTAAGCCCCGAATCGCCCAGCGTTGAAAATACGGCCGAGCGGATATTGGTGAGCATTGTGCCTATGGCGGCGTCGTTTCTAAGAATGCCGCTCTTGGCCTTTTCGGTAAGCTCCTTGGCCTTATCATCTGTTACCGCGTCCTTCTCCTCCTCCGTGAGTGGCTGATAGTCGCGGTCGGCTTCCTCGGTATAGTATTTGTTGAATTTCTCAACAAGCGAATTATATTCGGTTATAAACACCTTAACCTTATCTATCGTGGGCGAATAATCCCTTGTCACCCCCACCTTTACGGCGCTTTGAGTGCTGCCCGCGGCGGTGGAATCGAAGCTTTGGTTTATTGTGAAAGTAAGCCCGTCCCTTGTAAAGGTGTTGGAGCTTTGTGAAAGCGTGTATGCGCCGTTCCCATCGTCTACTGTTATAGAAGCGTTAGTGCCCGTCGCGCCGGTCATGCTGCCCTGAGTCTGCCCGAATATTTCCTCAAGTCCTGTGGCGCTGAGCGTTGCGTCTGCACCGGTAAGGTTGCTTGAAAGCTCAAATTTATCGGTAAGCTCGGAGAAATTAAAGTGCGCATTGGCAGTTTCATCGGTATTTATCTCGCTCATCATGCTCGAAAGCGTGGTGTCATAGATATTGAATTTAAAATCCTTACCGTTTATGTTGACATTGAGGTTATTCTCGCCGTCTATACGGCCGGAGCTTATCATATCGTCAACGCTTACGCCACGCTTTGCAAGCACAGTCGCTATGCTGTCCTCACGCTGTATGGCGGAGGATACTGTGCCCTGATTTATGCCGGTGGCGCTTGAGAAAACCGAGCCGGTGATATTGGTGAGCGCAAGCTTTGCTTCCGTGCCGGTGCTGGTGCTCTCTATTTTGATGCGGCCGTCCGCTATTGTCATGCTCGCTCCGGCAGTATTAGCGCCGCCAGCCTGATCTGTAGCGGAATTGACCGCGCTTGCCACATCGTCCAAGGTAGCCGTCTGCTCGAAGGTAAACGTTTCGCCGTTTATCGAGAAGCTAAGGTTCTCGCCGTCCTCCAGCCCAAGCGTGGAGGCTATATCGCTTATCTTGGTTGAACCCGTTATAGGCGTGCCCGTCATTTTAAATGTGGCCGTCGCGTCCGCCGAGGTAGCGCCTGCAAGCGCACCGCCAAGCGTTGGCGCAGTGCCAGCTTTGCCGGTGAGCTTAAATGAGCGGTTAACCGTATCGAGCGACATTGTAACGTTCGCGGCTTCAGATTTATTCACCGCCTGCATTACTTCCTCTACGGTAGCGGTGGGTTCAAAGCTGAAAGCTTCGCCGTTAATGGTGAAATTAAGGTTTGCGCCTTCTTCAAGCCCCATTATATCGGCTATATTTGATATAGGCGTATCCGCCGTTATGGGCGGCTCTTGAAGCCTTCTGCTCTCAACGACGGCCGTTATATTCTGCACGCCAGAGTTATCGCGCACATTGCCTGAGGCGATATATTTTGCACTCGTGGCCATTGTGGCGGCCTTGATGTCAAAGTTGGCGGCCGTGGCGTTTGATCCGGCGGTTATGCTCACATAATCCGAATTGGAGCTTGACACCTTAAAGGCGTTATAGGTGGAGGAGCGCATGAGCGAATCCGTGCCTAAAACGCTGAAATATTTGTTGCGGAACGACGTTACGGAGTTGTTTATCTCCTTGTAAGCGTCGAGCTTCCATTGCGACTTAGTCTTGCTCCTGTAGGCGTTGTCCACCTTGAGCTGCTGAGTCGAAAGCATGTTTTTGACCATGGTCTCCGTATCCATGCCGGAGAACATGCCCGTGATACGCTGATGCGTATTGTTAATCGTTGCCATAGTAAGCCATCCTTTCCGAAATCCGTTTCATTGCTTAGTCATCCTTGACAAGTAGCCGTCAAGTTTGAAAGTAAAAATTCAAACTTGCGTTTTGCGGCTTTATCCGCCAAGTGCGGCGAATATACAGCCACAATTACCATAGCAGGTAATAAATGTGCATTTTCAAAACGCCTTGGGAGCTCATTCTCCCTTGGCGGCAACTTCGCTATAGATGCGCGTAATACTTAACGCCCTTCGCGCTCGCGTATACATTTGACGCGTAAGCGTAGGTTCTAAGCCGCCTTCCGGCCTGCGCTATGGCAACTCCCCTATCCGGATCGTACAGCCCGTCCTCAGATGGGGAAACCACCTGCAAATGCCCATGCCCCCCGGTTGGATTTTTCCAAACGGTTATCGCGGGCTTGCCCTGATTTGCAAGCAGTTGTGCCTGCTCCGGCGTCACCTCGTACCAGCCGTAGGTCTGTCCGTATTCCTCAAGCCAGTCCGCCGTGCGATTGGCGTTCATGGCTGTTGCGCCCTCAACGTTTGGATACTGCATGGGCGCTCCGGTGGCGGAATCCGTGTAATGGGGTATCTCCGCGCCCATGGCGCTCGTTACGTCCCAACAAAATATGTTGCAATAGGTGCTCGTGCCGCTGCTCGACGTTTTTACGGAGTACCTATAGCTGTTCTCAACGTCGAACTGGGCTATAACGGCCCTGTATCTATCCGCCGAGCGATTGGTCTCATCGCTTGTGACAGAAGGCGTTGTGGCTTTATATGCCGCATTTGGCACCACCGCGCCCATAGGCGTTACGCCTGTTGAATTAACCGCGCTCTTGCCCGTATCTGAATAGGCAAGAGTCTGCGGTATATATGTGCTCGAGCGCGTCACGCTGGACATTCCCGCTACGCTTGTTGCGCCGTAGCTGCCGTTCATCGTGTCGTTCGCTGCGGAATAATTCGTGTTTAAAAGCATGTTGCCCGCCGCAAGCTTACTCGCGTCTATCGACGCCTGTGCGGTTTGCGCCGAGGCTTGATTTATCGCCTCACTCGCCGCCTGCGTTGCTTGCGCCGTTTCATAAGCGCTCGCCGAGGCGGAGAACGACGAATAATCAAGGTAACTGCCGCCAAGACCCGCCAGGCTTGAAAGCGTGGAGGTGTCGAGGCTTCCGGCAAGGCTTGAAATATCCGTCCCGTTTTTTGAAAATGCCGTGAGCAGCGCCGAAGCCGCAAGGCTTGAGCCGGACATGCTGCCCATCATGGAATCCGTTGAGCCTGACGAGCCAAGGAAGCTCGACGACGAGCCGGAGGTATTCATTAGCATTGAAAGCAGCATAAGGAGCATAAGCTCCTTTATCATGGAGTCGCTGCCCGTGCCGCTCGATTCGTTTGCGGCGTCCTGCTGCGCCTCACTTGAGGCAACAGCCGCCTCATGCTCAGCTTGGGCTATCGCCTCGCTTGCGCTTTCATTTGATACGGAAGCGCCGCTGTTTGCGGCTTTTTGGAGTATCCTTGCAAAGGTATCGTCCGTTTTCGCGGCAGCCGTGCTTTGATAGGCTTGCGCATTTTGATACGCGTTTACCGCGCTCGCCATAATTTCAACGTTTCGCATCGGCTCCTCCTAATCCCTCGCTATTACTTATTTCGGCATAACAGTTCTATAGGTTTAGCACGTCGGCGATTTTTTCCAATAATTTTTGCCTCACTATGGGCTTTACCAAAAAGTCCTTAGCTCCCGCTTCCACACATTTAGCGATGAACGCATCCTGCCCAAGCGCGCTCGCCATCACGATGGCCGCGCTTTTATCTATCTCGAGTATGGCCTTTAGCACGTCTATGCCGGACATGCCAGGCATAGTTATGTCGAGCACCACCAGATCCGGATGATATTCTTCATACATCGCTATCGCTTCATAGCCGTTAGCGGCCTCGGCGCATACGCTGTGTGTAGTTTCGGCAAGCATTTTAACGTAAACCTGACGCATGAAAGCCGCGTCGTCTACAACCAGTATCCTTGCCAAGTGTTGCACCGCCTTTAAATAAATTTTTCGCCCTTTCCAACAGTTCTAATTTGCAGCTTGCCGTTTGACGGGTCAAACACTATCGTTCTGCCGTAAGTGCCGAGCGTGTCCTCTGCCATAAGCGGTATTCTAAGCTTTACAAGCGTATCCTTGCAATATGCTACATTTCTTTCTCCAACCTTTAATAGGTCGCTCTGCATTGTGGTCGAGGCGAACATGTGCGCGCCGCCCGCAAGCTTTGCGGTGAGAGTGGCGCGCCGTGCGCCGGAGGAAATGACCCTGTCAAGCAGCATTATCACTCCCGTATCCGCGAATTTTGCCTTGTTGCTCGTATCGCGCGAGCCAACGGCGGTCGGCAGCAGGACGTGGACCATGCCCGCGACCTTTGTAGTGGGATCGTAAAGCACCACACCGCAGCACGAGCCAAGTCCAAGCGTGCTAATCATTTCGGGCGCTCTTACGACGTCCATCTCGCCTATGCCAATTATCTTTGTACTCATCTTAAAAGTATTCCCGCCTTCACATTCCAAGCATCTTCATCATACGATCGAAGGAATCGAGCGTAGGCACCATAAAGTAAAGCCCTCGAAGCTTTGTCTGATCGTCGGTGAAAAATTCCGATTCCATATAAAGCGCGGTCTCCCCCACATCTCCGTAAACCACTATGGGCACGTTCATCATCGCCATTACCATGTCTATCGTGAGCACGGGCACGCTTGGCACTATCACCGTATTGGTCATGGAAGCTATCGCGCTCAGATACGAACCCGCAAGTATATTGCCTATTTCCTCTATGCAGGCAAATTCCGTTATCATGGATTGGTAATCTTCATTTTCAACGCTCACCGGCGCGCCGTTTAGCATCTCAACGAGCGCCTTGGCGCTGTCAAGCGGAAGTATCATTATAACAAACCCGTCAAGATCGCCGGAGATCTGCACGAGCACTCCCGTGACTATCTCCTCAGGGCTGGTAAACGCTTCGGTTATTTTGTGAAACGGAATCATCTCGCATCTTGGAACGGTTATATCCACTTTTCTGTCGAGTATGGTCGCCAATGCGTTCGCCGCGTTGCCCGAACCGATATTCGCTATCTCGCGCAATACGTCAAGACCCATGCTGTCAATGCTCATGACTTTAAATTACCTTTCCTGCCAAACTGCCAAAATATAGCCCGCGCACAATCCTAAAGCTCTCGCTCACGCGCCGCTGCCTTGCGGCTTTAATAAGCTTCGCTTGCTTTTTCGCACGGTACGCACGCCCAAATATACACTTGTGGCATGTTATGTATGATAATATTACCACATATAACCTCTTTAGTACAAGACACTATTCATCGAAAAAACAAGTAAGGGAACATTTTTTGGAGCGTAAATGCAGATTTTTGATATAACAAGGGTCTCTCAGCCCACAATATCGCAGCAGACCGACAAGCCGCTCTTTAAGCAAGGAGAGCGGCTTGAAGCGAGCGTTGTTTCAACCGACGGGCGAAGCGTGAGCCTAAAGCTTGGCGACGGCTCAACCCTTGTTGCGTCGCGCTCGGCAAACGAGGTCATGCGGCCGGGCGACTCGGTCACGCTCGAGGTGGACAGCTCCAGCGCCTCAAGCGCCCAGCTTAGGCTTGTGGAGGTCAATTCGCAGCCTGTTATGCCCGAAATATCGCGCGAGCAGGCGGCGCTTATGCGCGTAAGCTATCAGCCCACCCCCACCGCCGCCGCAAATATGCGTACTCTTGAAAGCCTTTCAATACCCGCGAGCACTCAAACGCTATCGCGCATGGCTAAGATACAGCAGTCTGCCCCAAGCCTATCCGCAGCGCGCGCGGCGCTTTTGGCCTCCACTGATATACCCGTTAGCATAAATAATATTAAGGCGTTTTCTTCCTGGCTAGATTCGCCGGTCAGCGCAAGCGTTTTGGCAAACGCCCTCAACGATTTTTCCATTGCAGACCCCAAGGCCGCAAAAGCCGTGCTTGAAGCGTTCGCGGCGAACGCCGGCGGCGCAGTGGCAGACGCAAACGGCGAGACGGCTAACGCAAACGGCGATACACTCACCCCCGTAGGGCGGGTTCCCCTGAACCCGCCGTTCTCCTCCGCTGCCACCCCCGCTCAAAGCGCGGTTGGCGCCGGCAATGCAAATGCCGGTATGCCTGTTGCCGACGCCGCAGGGGCAAACTCTACTCCCCTGCCATCGGGCGGCACAAACGCAAACGGCGAGATGCCCACCCCCTCCCTGAACCCGCCGTTCTCACCCGCTGCCACACCCGCTGAAGGCGCGGTTGGCGCTGGCGGTGCGAATGCCGGTATGCCTGTTGCCAACGCCGCAGGGGCAAACTCTACTCTCCCGCCATCGGGCGGCGCAAACGGCGAGACGCTCACCCCTGTAGGGCGGGTTCCCCTGAACCCGCCGCCATCGGACGCCTTAACTCCCACCGGAGCACAAACCTCCCCGCCATTTAAGCGCGTGCTCGGCGAACTATTCTTAAAGCTATCCCAAGCCGATGAGGCAGCCACGCGCGGCGAGGCCGTGAAGAACGCTGTGACCAAGCTGCCCGAAAGTGTCGCCCGGCTATCGAGCGCGCTTAACGACGCGGCTTCGCGCTCGCAGGCTGCACAGCCGTCTTTGCAGGCATCCGCATCGCTCGCGTCGCAATTATCAATGGGCGCGGAGCTTGGCGGCATGCTTTACGCGCAGATACCATTAAGAAGCGAGAGCGAGCACTCCACCGCCGATCTATACATAGTCAAGCGCGACAGGGGCTCAAAGCGCATCGACGAAGCCAACGCCACCGTAGCGCTATGCATAGAAACGCAAAATCTCGGGCGAGTGGAATCGCTCATACACATAGAAAAAAACGATCTTACGCTGCGCTTTCGCGTGGAGACGGAGCGCGAGGCAAAATTTATTAAAAGCAGGCTTTCAGAGCTTCGCGCGCTGGATTTTCCCGCGCAGTACACGCTTAGGGGCGTGAGCGTCGCGCTTGCGGACGAACCGCTAACGCTTAATAACGCCGCGCGGACGCTGCAAAGGGAATTTGCGCTTCGCAACGCGGCAAAGGGATTGGATATACAAATTTAAGGGAAGCATTATGACTGATAAGCCAAAAAGAGACGAAAAAACAGCGGCGGCGCTCAAATACGACCCTTCGGCGGATTCTGTGCCCATACTCACAGCGGTAGGGCGCGGCAGCGTTGCTCAAAATATAATAAAAAAGGCCGCCGAGGCCGACGTGCCCATTGTTGAGGAGGCCTCTACCGCCGACATGCTCTCGCGGCTCTCCGTTGGCGACGCCATTCCTCCCGCGCTCTATGAAGCAGTGGCGCAGATATTGGTATTTTTAAGTGAAACGGACGAAGCCGCAAAATACGGCGGAAAAAATTAAAGCCTCCTAACGGAGGCTTTTTGCGCGGTCGCACGCACGCATTTTTGCACTTATTCAAGGCGCGGTAGCGGCCGTTATCATATCCGGCCGGCCGCAAGCGCCAATTTCTTTACGCCCGCGAATACCTTTTGAGCGCTCGCGGCTTGCCCAATATTTCCGAAAATATTACGCCTTGCAGCACGGCATTCCTGCTTATATCAAGCTTTAGTGCCTGTGTGCTTTTGCCGACGCCTGAATAGGCGTCCTCATGCTCAAACTCAAGTGGCTGCGCGTCGGGCGCACAGTCGGATATTCCGGTTATGCTGCTTTCCGTGTGTGCATGACCCGTCTCGTGCGACGGGGTGACTATATGGCGCGGCTTATCGAAATTGCCGGCAAGCTCGCTCCTGCCCTGCGTGCCGCCCATTCCTTCGGTAGAGCCAAAGGCCGTGCCCTGCGTGCCGCCCACGCCCTCCATTGAATCATACGCCATGCTGCCTGAATACTGCGGCGTATGCACGCGTGTAGTGACAGAGCTTGTGCGAACGGTGGGCTGCATCGTGGACGCGGCAGGCCTTTTGATATTGCCCTCAACCCGCTCGCGCATGTTCTCAGCCTGCCGCACGCGCGCCGCCTGCTCAGCCTGAGACGAACGCTTGGCCTGCTCCTGCTTTTTCTTGCTAGCCACGGAGCTTATTATGCTCACAATCACTATCAAAAAAATCAATACTTCCATTTAATTCACCATAGCTCTCGCTTGCGAAAGCCTCCTTATTATAGGAATGGTTTTGAAATCACTTGAGCGGAGCGCGAGCGCTCCGCTCAATGTGTTATTGCTCTTTGCCCGTTCCCGTGCCAGTACCTATGGAATCGCGCATCTTGGTGTCGGCTATCACGTTTTGCATATTGTAGTAATCCATAACGCCAAGCTTGCCGCTCCTGAAAGCCTCCGCAAGCGCCTTGGGAACCTCGGCCTCCGCCTCGATAACGCGCGC
>CAZUUR010000020.1:0-7432 GCA_964622815.1 uncultured Oscillospiraceae bacterium
TAACCTGCTGGACGCGGCGCAGGGCGAGAATTACGAGTGGACCGATATGTACGCCAAGTTTGCCAAGGAGGCCAAGGAAGAAGGCTTCGACCGTATAGCCTTCCTTTTCGAGGCCGTAGGCAAAATAGAAAAAGAGCACGAGGAGCGCTACTTAAAGCTGCTCAAGAGCCTTGACGAGGGCAAGGTATTTAAGGCTGACGGCGTTGTGGTATGGAAATGTGCGAACTGCGGACATATCCACGTTGGCCAATGCGCGCCCGAGGTCTGCCCCGTTTGTGCGCACCCCAAGGCATACTTTGAGCGCAAAGCGGAAAATTATTAAGCACACACTATACCCCCATTGCGGGAGACCCTTGGGTCTCTCGCGTTTTTTTATGTCCAAATGGTAAAAAAAGCACCGCGCAATTTGCTATTTGAGCACGACTGATATATTATATTGATAGCATCATTGAAATTCAAACGGAGGTTTTTATGGATTACGCAAAGGAATCCCTCAGGCTCCACGGCGAATGGAAGGGCAAGATAGAGGTAAACACCACTGTGCCCGTTAAAACCAAGCAGGATCTCTCCCTCGCCTACACGCCGGGCGTTGCTCAGCCCTGTCTTGAGATACAAAAGGACGTTAACAAAAGCTATGACCTTACGCGCCGCTGGAATTTATGTCTTGTTGTGACGGACGGCACGGCGGTGCTCGGTCTTGGCGACATCGGCCCTGAAGCGGGCATGCCGGTTATGGAGGGCAAATGTGTGCTTTTCAAGGCTTTTGGCGGCGTGGACGCTTTCCCGCTTTGCATAAAAAGCAAGGACGTTGACGAAATAGTTAATACTATACACCTTATCTCAGGCAGCTTCGGCGGAGTGAATCTTGAGGATATATCCGCACCGCGCTGCTTTGAAATTGAGCGCAGGCTCAAGGAAAAATGCGATATTCCAATATTCCACGACGATCAGCACGGAACGGCCGTGATAACGCTGGCAGGGCTTATAAACGCGCTTAGGGTGACGGGCAAGAAAAAAGAAGAAGTGTCCGTGGTCATAAGCGGGGCGGGCGCGGCGGCAATATCAATAACCCGTCTTTTACTTGCGGACGGCTTTTTGGACGTTACTCTGTGCGACCGCAAGGGCGCTATATATTCAGGACGCGCCGAGGGCATGAATCCCATAAAGGAAGAAATGGCCAATGTGACGAACAAGCGCAATATAAAAGGCAGTTTAGCCGACGCGCTCGACGGTGCGGACGCTTTTATAGGCGTATCTGCCCCCGGGCTTGTTACCGCGGATATGGTAAAGCGCATGAATAAGGATGCTATAATATTCGCATGCGCCAACCCTACGCCCGAAATATTCCCCGATGACGCAAAAGCGGGCGGCGCTAAGGTTATAGCTACCGGCCGCAGCGACTATCCCAACCAAATAAATAATGTGCTCGCCTTTCCCGGCATATTTAGAGGCGCATTCGACGTGCGGGCGAGCGATATAAACGACGCTATGAAAAAGGCGGCGGCTTACGCGCTTTCCTCGCTAATAAGCGACGATGAGCTATCGCCTGACTATATTATCCCCGCCGCGTTCGACGAGCGCGTTGGAAAGACTGTGGCGGCAGCAGTTGCAAAGGCGGCACGCGAAAGCGGCGTGGCCAGAATATAGATAATGATGCGAAGCGGCGGGAACGCCGCACCGTGTGGAACGTGATTACGATGTTTGGCGAGTAATATCGCCATATTACCAGATATAGAAAGAAGGCAATAAAATGAGCGATCTAAAGCTAATAGCAAAGCAGGCGAACGATGCGTTTGACGAGCTATTTGAGAACGCAGCGCTTGAGGAGGGCGACATAGTTGTTGTGGGCTGCTCTACAAGCGAGATAATGGGCAAGCTCATAGGCACAGGCTCTAGCGAGGAAGCGGCGAAGGCCGTTATGGACGCGGTGCTGCCACGCATAAGGGCACGCGGACTTTTTCTCGCGGTGCAGTGCTGCGAGCATCTTAACAGATGCTTGGTCGTAGAGCGTGAATGCATGAAGGAATACGGCCTGCAGCAGGTATGGGTGCGGCCGCAGCTTCACGCGGGAGGCGCTTTTGCCATGCAGGCGCTTGAAAAATTTTCCTGCCATGTTATGGTGGAGGATCTTGGCGGTAAGGCCTCGGCCGGCATGGACATCGGCGGCACATTTATAGGCATGCATTTGCACCCCGTGGTAGTGCCAATACACGCAAAGACCCGCCATATTGGCGAGGCAAACGTGACCATGGCGCGCACGCGTCCTAAATACACTGGCGGCCCGCGCGCGGCTTACGATGAAATGCCAAAGCAATAAATATGAAAGACTTCGTCTTTCATTTACGGTTTTGAGGCTTTCGTCGCGAGAGGCGCGACGATTTTGCTAGCGCAAAACCGGCCTCAATTCCCATAGAAGGAGGCTTTCGCAAGCGAAAGCTGAGAGCTAAATATGAAAGACTTCGTCTTTCATTTACGGTTTTGAGGCTTTCGTCGCGGGAGCAAACGAATAGATACGCTATTCATTTGAATAGCGTAAGCTATTCGTTGGGACGATTTTGCTAGCGCAAAACCGGCCTCAATTCCCATAGAAGGAAGCTTTCGCAAGCGAAAGCTGAAAGCTAAATATGAAAGACTTCGTCTTTCATTTACGGTTTTGAGGCTTTCGTCGCGAGAGCAAACGAATAGATACGCTATTCATTTGAATAGCGTAAGCTATTCGTTGGGACGATTTTGCTAGCGCAAAACCGGCCTCAATTCCCAATTTCAACCTACTGTTAAAATTTTGAAAGGATGCTTTCGTAAATGAAAGCAATGGTTATAAGATGACTCTAAATCAACAGGTGGAAAGCCTATTTCCGGAGCTGCTTACAAGCCTCCAAGGGTTGATAAAAATAAAGAGCGTTGAAAATTTAGGCGAAAACGGTCTGCCATTCGGTCAGGGCGTACACGACTGCCTACTATACAGTCTTGAGCTTTCAAAAAAGCTTGGGTTTGAGGCTGTGAATGTTGATAATATGTGCGGCTATCTTGAAGCCGGACCCAGTGATGCAAAAGAGATGATAGCTGTGCTTGCGCATCTTGACGTAGTGCCTGAGGGCGACGGCTGGCTTTATCCGCCATACAGCGCAACCATAGCCGACGGCAAGCTCTACGGACGCGGTTCGATAGACAATAAAGGCCCGCTCGTTGCGGCGATGTACGCCATGAAGGCAATATCCATGCTTGGTTTGCCGCTAAAGCGCCGCGTGCGCATTATATTCGGCCTCAATGAGGAAACGGGCAGTCTTGGTATAAAGCATTATGTTGACAAAGGCGAGGAGCTGCCCGTAATGGGCTTCACGCCAGATGCCGAATACCCCATAATAAACGGTGAAAAGGGCATTTTCACGGGCAAATACCTGCGCAAATTCACCGATGGCAGCGCTGACGCGCTGGTAAGCATCGACGGCGGCATAGCCTCAAACGTTGTGCCAGACATTGCTATTGCGACGTTTACGGCGGACAAGCTCGACTCTGAGGCCGCAAAAAAGCTGCGCGCGCTCAAATTTGATGGCATAAGCATTGAGGAAAACGGAGACAGGCTCATTGTTAAGGCCACCGGCAAAAACGCGCACGGCAGCCGTCCCGAAGACGGCGTAAATGCCATTGGCAAGCTGTTTATAGCGCTTGACACGCTGCTGCTCCCCGGCGAATTTGGTGCTTTCACGCACTTTATGGCACACAAGCTGGGGCTTCACACGCGCGGCCGCGAGCTGCTCATCGCCATGTGCGATGAAATATCCGGCGATTTGACGCTAAATCTCGGCACGATAAGCGGAAACGGTGCAGACGGCGTAACGTTTGCCATAAATATACGCTACCCTGTCACCCGCCGTCTGGAAGAATTTAAGCAGACGCTCGACTGCGAGCTTATAAAGGCGGGCGCAAAGGAAGTGTCCGTTGCGCACAAAAAAGGCATATACATGCCGCCGTCGGCAGAGCTGATTAAAAAGCTCAGCCGCGTATACGAGGAGCAGACGGGCGAAAAGACAGAGCTTATTTCAATAGGCGGCGGCACCTACGCAAAGGCTATGCCCAATATAGTGGCTTTCGGCCCGCTCTTCCCCGGCGACGATATGGTGGAGCACAAGCCCGACGAGCACATAACCCTCGATAAGCTAAGGAAAAACGCTCAGATAATCGCCGCGGCGATATATGAGCTGGCAAAATAAAAGGAGAACCTGCACATGAAGATCACCGAAATTCGTTTAGGCAAAATTTCAGTCCCGCTGCGCGTACCGTTCAAGACGGCGCTTAGAACCGTTGAGAGCGTTGAGGACGTGATAGTGGAAATTCACACCGACACAGGCGCCGTAGGTTACGGCGAAGCGCCACCGACTGGCGTTATCACGGGCGACACCACCGGCGCTATTATCAGCGCGGTGCGCGATCACATTCAAAATGCGCTTATCGGCCGCGATATTGAGCAATTTGAATCGCTCACACAGGCGCTTGACGCTTCGATAGTGAAAAACACCTCCGCGAAGGCGGCAGTTGACATGGCGCTTTATGACCTATTCGGTCAATTATGCAAAATGCCCGTATATAAGCTGCTCGGCGGCGCGCGCAAGTGGCTTGTGACCGATATTACAATAAGCGTGAACGACCCTGAGACTATGGCCAAGGACACCCTGAACGCAATAGCGCGCGGCTATGACTGCTTAAAAATAAAGGTCGGCAAAGACCCTTCAATGGATATTGCGAGGCTTAAAGCCGTCCGCAAGGCGGCGGGAGCGGATATATTGCTAAGAATAGACGCAAATCAGGGCTGGAAGCCTAAGCAAGCCGTTAAAATACTCGATGAAATGCAGTCAGAAGGGCTTGATATTGAATTTGTTGAGCAGCCCGTTGAGGCGCACGATATAGACGGCATGCAATATGTGACGGAGCGCTCAAGCGTACCCGTGCTCGCGGACGAGAGCGTATTTTCGCCCGTGGACGCGCTGACGATACTTCAGCGGCATGCGGCGGACTTTGTGAACATAAAGCTCATGAAGTGCGGCGGCATACACAACGCGCTTAAAATAACCTCTATGGCGGAGATATACGGCGTTGAGTGCATGATAGGCTGCATGCTCGAGGCGAAGGTGAGCGTAAACGCGGCCGTGCATCTTGCCTGCGGCAAGAGCGTAATAACAAAGATAGACCTCGACGGCCCTGTGCTTTGCCGCGAAGACCCCGTTATCGGCGGTGCGGTATTTAACGAGAAGGACATCACCGTGAGCGACGAGGCGGGCATGGGAATAAAGAGGATTGACGGAATTAAATATTTAGATTAAAAACAAGGCTGCAGCAAAACGGAACGGGCAGAGAACCTTTGGTTCTCTGCCCGTTCCCTGTGAGATATTGTGGTGGCAATTTCGCGCAATATATATCAAGTACTGACTCGACGGTGTTTTGCTACCCCGCCTTTTTTTACAGGCTATCGCCGTTTGTTGCTATCACGTTGGCATACCAGTAGGCGCTATCCTTTAGTGTACGCTTTTGATCGCGATAATCCACATACACTATGCCGAAGCGCTCATCGTAGCCCTGACTCCACTCAAAATTATCAAGTAAGCTCCAGTGAAGATAGCCCTTTACGGGCGTACCGTCTAAAATGGAGTTCCCAAGCTCCTTTAAATACATGTCGAGGAAGTCTATACGCTCAGCATCATGCACCTTGCCGTCCTGATAGACACGGTCGTTGCAGGAAAGGCCGTTTTCGGTGATATATATTGGCAAACCCGGGTAACGGCGGGCAATGCTATTTGGCCCGCAGCGCAATACTTTAGGCGTTACTGGCCATTTTACGGCCGTAAGCGGGAAGCCCGGATAGCGCTTCACGCGCTCGCCATTTTGATCCACCTCATCGCCATTATAGATATTTAAGCCTAGAAAATCAGGCTTAGACGCTTTTATAAGCTCCCAATCGGCCAAGGATACATTATTTGAAAAGCGCTTAATAAACTCTGGAGTCGTCTCGCTCACATCATAACGGCCAAAGAATATCGGGTCGAGATAAATATTGTGCGTAAATACCCAATTTTCGTCCGAAAGGGCAAATGCTGCCCTGTCAACAGCTGCAACGGCTTGTTTCGTATCCGCGTTCGTATAGCACAGCGAGCCGCACGTCACCGTACCCACCTCTATTGGCGTTTTTGAAGCGGCCTTGAGCGCACGCATGCCTGCGGCGTGAGCGAGCACAAGATGGTGCATTATTTTAATTATATATTCCTTTGGCAGCTTCTTACCCGGCGCGTGCTCGCCTATGCCATAGCCCAGCATTGCGACGCACTGCGGCTCGTTTATCGTCATATACTTCTTTACCTTGCCGGAAAATCTTTCGCCCACTATTTTTGCAAAATTTTCAAAGGCGTCCACAGTCTCGCGTGCAAGCCAGCCGCCCTTTTCCTCAAGCGCGCTTGGCAATTCCCAATGATAGAGCGTTACCCACGGCTCTATGCCATTTTTTTGAAGCTCGTTAATCAGATCTTCGTAATAGCTCAAACCCGCCTCGTTCACCTCGCCCGTGCCTTGCGGCAATATGCGCGCCCAGTTGAGCGAAAAGCGATACGCCTTTACGCCGAGCTTTTTCATAAGCTGAATATCTTCCTTATATAGATGATAAAAATCGCACGCTACGTCGCCTGTGTCGCCATGCTTTGTATTGCCGCTTTCATGGCTGAAATCATCCCAAATATTCGGGCCTTTTCCATCAATATTCCACGCGCCCTCACATTGATACGCCGCGCACGCCGCACCCCACACAAAATCTTTTGGAAAACTCATATAGTAACCTCCACGATATATTTGCTTACGCCGTCCTCTATGGCGATTACATTGCTCATAACCGCACGGCCGTTCACCTTAATGCTTTTTTTGCCGGTGCGCTTTATGCTAATTTCATATTCAGCGCCCCGATATTTGCGGTTAAGCTCGATATTGTCAAACCTGGCGGGCAGGCACGGCTCGATTTTGAGGCCGCTTAGCGTGGGCTTAACGCCCAATATTGCCTGCGAAATATTCACAAACGTCCACGCGGCAGTACCCGTAAGCCAGCTATTTTTTGCCTCTCCCTCGTTATGCGATGCGCGCGCCGCGACTGTCTGTGAATAAACATAAGGCTCGGTGGCGTGAATATCGCTCTTATCCTCAAGATACGCCGGACACGTCCTCTGATAAATGTCGAACGCGTTTTCGCCGCGCCCAAGCACGGTCTCTGCTATGCTTATCCACGGATTATTGTGGCAGAATACCGAGCCGTTTTCTTTATAGCCCGGCGGATAGCTTGAAATCTCGCCTAGCTCCTTGTGATACTGAGTGTAGCACGGAGTCAAAAGCTCCACGCCGTATGTGCCCAAAAGGTGCTTGCGCACGGAGTCGAGCGCCTTTTTCGCCTCGCCGGACTCAA
>CAZUUR010000020.1:7442-10538 GCA_964622815.1 uncultured Oscillospiraceae bacterium
CAACGCCTATCCCCGCCATAACGCACATACCCTGCGGCTCAATGAATATCTTGCCCTCGGCGCAGACGTTTGAGCCTATCGGCTTTGAAAAAGCATCGAACGCTCTTATGAACCACTCACCGTCCCAACCGGCATTTATCACCGTTGCAGCCATTTCCTCCGCGCGCTCGCGCATTGAGGCGGCCTCGGCCTCGCGGCCAATCTTTTGGCATATATCCGCATATTCGCGGGCGTACTTTACATACATGCCCGCTATGAACACGCTCTCCGCTACCCCGCTTTCAAAATTCGAGCAGGTCTGAAAGCTCTCGCCAGGCTCCTCGCTAAAGCAATTTAGGTTGAGACAATCGTTCCAGTCGGCTCGGCCTATGAGCGGAAGCCCGTGCGGGCCGCGATGCTCATAAGTATAATTTATGCTGCGGCGAAGGTGCTCCATGAGCGGCATTTCGCTGCCGGGCTTATTATCAAATGGCGTTTGCACATCGAGTATGCCATAATCGCCGGTTTCCGCTATATAGGCATGAGTGCACGCCACCAGCCAGAGCGGATCGTCGTTAAAGCCGCTGCCAACATCGTTGTTGCCGCGCTTTGTAAGCGGCTGATATTGATGATAGGTGCTGCCGTCCTCCCACTGTATGCTCGCAATATCTATTATCCGCTCCCTAGCGCGAGTTGGGATAAGATGCACGAAGCCCAAAATATCCTGGCAGCTATCCCTAAAGCCCATGCCTCGGCCTGTGCCGCTTTCATAAAAGCTTGCTGAGCGGCTCATATTGAATGTGACCATGCATTGATATTGATTCCACACATTCACCATTCTATCGAGCTTTTCATCGCCGCTTTTCACTTGATAGCGCGAAAGCAGACTTTCCCAATAGGCGTTAAGCTCCAAAAGTGCCTTTTCAACGGCCTCAGGGGCGCTAAAGCGCTTTAAAACGCGTTTTGCATCGTCCTTGCGGATTACGTTTGGCGCTATAAATTTTGCGTCTCGCGGATTCTTGCCATAGCCTAGCACGAAGATAAACGTTTTCTCCTCATTCGGCTTGAGTTCTTCATCAATTCTGAGCGCCGCTATGGGCGAATTGCCGTGCGCCACACTATTTTGGCTCACGCCGCCACGCACGCAAATGGGGTCGTTCCAAGCGGCAAACTTGCCCAAGAACGCGTCCCTATCGGTGTCAAAGCCCGCAATATCGGCATTTGTGCCATAATACGCATAATGGTCACGGCGCTCGCGATATTCGGTTTTATGATATACTGCGTTATCCTCTATCTCCACCTCGCCAATATTAAGGTTGCGCTGAAAATTTGTGGAATCGTCAACGGCATTCCATAAGCACCATTCCACAACGCCGTAGAGCTTAATTTTTTTAGCCTGAGCGGAGCGGTTTTTTAGCGTTAGCTTATGCACCTCGCAGTTTTCGCCCTGCGGCACAAGCATGGTAAGCCTTGCATCGAGCTTATCGCAAGAGCCTTCAAGTATGGTGTAGCCAAGGCCGTGACGGCACTCATATTTATCAAGCGGCGTGTCGCACGGGTGAAACGCGGGACTCCACGCGCGGCCGTCACCGTCCTTAATATAATAGAATCTGCCGCCTATATCGGCCGGAATGTTATTATATCTATATCTTATCAGCCTTTGAAGCTTTGCGTCGCGGTAGAAGCAATAGCCGCCGCCGGTGTTGCTCACAAGGCCAAAAAATTCTTCGTTGCCTAAATAATTTATCCAAGGCTTGGGTGTGTACGGAGTGGTTATAACATACTCCCTGGCCTTATCGTCAAAATGACCGTATTTCATAAAAAGCCTTTCCCTCATTTGCTTTCCCCGCTCTGCTTGAACCACGGGCGAAGCCTAAAAATCGACGGGGCTGCCGAGAGAAACAACACGGCGACCCCGCCCTCACTGCCTTAATTATTGTTAAGCGCGGCGATAAGGCCGTTTAGCATGGCCTCGTCCACCTTGCCGCCTGAAAAGCTCACCATGCTCCTAAGCGGCATATCGCGCAGCATGGCGGCCATCATCTCGCGGCTCACGGCGCTCTTTGCCACGTCCGACTCATCTGGCGAGGGCGCGAGCGCTGCCATTATATCATTTGAAAATGGCGCTATCAGCTCACGGCCCTTTTCATCATCCATAACATCGCCGAATGTGGAATTTAAATGAAACTTTTTGGGTATTCTCACCGTTGATTTCACATTTATTGATGCTTGCAAAGCCACGTCGCGGCTGGAGCGGCATATTTGAATTATAAACTCACCCGTTTCAACATGCCAATCACTGATAATCTCATTCCAATAAGCGAACGCGCGCTTGCACAGCTTGAACGTGACGGTTTTCTTCTCGCCGGGCGCCAGCGCTATTTTCTCAAAGCCCTTTAGCTCGCGCACCGGGCGCGGATATGTGCTCTTCACATCGCTAACATAGAGCTGCACTACCTCCTTGCCCGCGCATTTGCCAATATTTTTAATATCCACGGACGCGATAACGCTGTCCGTATCGAGCATTTCACATTTATCAAGCTTTAGGTTTGAATATTCAAATTGGGTATAGCTAAGGCCGAACCCGAACGGGAAGCGAACAGGCATTTTTTTCTTATCGTAATAACGATAGCCCACAAAAACGCCCTCTGAATAGCTAACCTTATCGTCCGCGCCGCCAAATGTGAGATATGACGGGTTATCCTCAAGCTTCATCGGGAAGCTTTCCTGCAAGCGGCCGCAAGGGTTTTTATCGCCGTAAAGGAGCTTTACTGTGGCCTCGCCAACCGCCTGACCGCCAAGATACACCTCGAGTATGGCTTTAACTTCGTCCGCCCAAGGCATTTCAACGGGCGAACCGTTATGCAGCACGACGACCGTATTGGCATTGGCTTTTATAACCTCGCTTATCACCCTATTTTGGCAATCGGGCATGCGCATGTGAGTTCTATCGTAGCCCTCGGACTCAAACGAATCCGGAAGTCCGGCGAATATCACCGCGATTTTGGCGTTTTTCGCGGCGTTTACGGCCTCAAGCACCATTTCATCGGTGGTTTCATCGCTATCAGCCGAAAAGCCCTTTGCGGGCAATTGGCTTTCCAGCATCGCCAAGATTTC
>CAZUUR010000020.1:10548-14477 GCA_964622815.1 uncultured Oscillospiraceae bacterium
TTCGTTGCCCTTTAGCGCGTCCATTGCGCTTACGACCTTGAAGCTATTTATATGCGAGCTGCCGCCGCCCTGATAGCGCGGCTTTTTTGCAAACTCGCCTATCACAGCCACCTTATCGGATTTATTTAGCGGAAGCAGACCGTTTTCATTTTTTAAAAGTACCGCACACTCGGCGGCCATATCGCAGGCGAGCGCGTGCTGCGCCTCAAGATCCCACTCGGTATCGGGCTTGGCGTTTTTAGCAAATCTATATACCAACGCAAGTATGCGCTCACATGCCAAATCAACATCAGCCTCGCAAAGCCTGCCTTCCTTGACCGCCGCAACCACCTTTTTATCGTTCATGCCCATGCTCGCGGGCATTTCAAGATCGAGTCCTGCGTGCAGAGCGGCGACCCTATCGTTCACAGCGCCCCAGTCGGACACGACGATACCCTCAAAGCCCCATTGCTCGCGCAAAATTTCGGTGAGATATTTATGGCTTTCGCCCACATACTCGCCGTTTATGCGGTTATACGAATTCATTACCGTCCACGGCTGAGCCTTTTTAACGGCATGCTCAAAGGCGGGGAGATAGATTTCCCGCAGCGTGCGCTCGACCGCCTCGGTTGAAACGCTCATGCGGCGGCACTCTTGATTGTTGGCGGCATAATACTTGATGCTCGTGCCAACGTTTTTGCTCTGCACGCCCTCAATAAAGCCGGCGGCCATATCGCCCGCGAGATACGGATCCTCGCTATAATACTCGAAATTTCTTCCGCACAGCGGCGAGCGCTTTATGTTCACCGCAGGGCCAAGAATAACGCTCACAGCTTCATGCTGGCATGCCTCGCCTATCGCCTCGCCAAGGCGCTTTAAAAGGTCGCGGTCGAAGCTTGAGGCGGACGCGCAGCCCGCAGGAAAGCACACAGCCTTTATCGAATCGTTTATTCCGGCGTGATCGGACGCGGTATCCTGCTTGCGAAGGCCGTGAGGACCGTCGCTTACCATCACATTAGGGATATTGAGGCGCTCGATGGGCTTTGTGTGCCAGAAATCACAGCCTGAAAGCAGGGACGCCTTTTCCTCGAGCGTCATTTGAGCGAGTTGTGATTTAATATCCATTGAGGAGTCCTTTCGTTGGTTTTTATGGGGGATACGGTGGAATGAGGCAGGCGAACACAGTTCGCCCCTACGGGTGGGTGCGATGCGGTGGGGTGGGTGCGCGGTTGCCGCCGTGTCTCACGCACGCCTTAGCCTACGGTGCTTAAATCCCATTCCTCGTGTATCTTGGGCACGTCGCTAATAAGGCGTTTGGTGTATGCGGCCTTTGGATTTAATATTACCTCATCTGCACAGCCATTTTCAACAAACTTGCCATGCTCCATTATATATACTGAATCCGAAATATAATAGGCAAGGCCTATATCGTGCGTGATAAAAATTATCGTCATGCCTATTTCATCGCGCAGCTGCATGAGCATATCGAGTATTGTCGCGCGCGAGCAGGCATCTATCATGCTGGTCGGCTCGTCCGCGAGCAATATTTTGGGCTTTAGCAGGAATATGCGCGCTATCATAAGGCGCTGCATCTGGCCGCCGGAAAGCTCAAAGGGATACTTATTTGTAAGCTCAGCAAATTTCAGGTTGACGAACGAGCACGCCTCAGTCATCATCTCTATTTTTTTTGCCATGGGCAAGTGCCTGCCGCCGCGCATATTTATGCAGTCCAGCAGTACAGCGTCTATCTTATGAAACACATTATAGGAGCTAAAGGGGTCTTGAAATATGGCCTGAATATCCTTCCAATATTCCTGCCGCTCCTTATGGGTGTCGATGTTGCGCTTTTTTCCCTGAAAGCATATTTCGCCCTCGGTGACGCTTATAAGCCCAAGCAGCATTTTTGCCAAGGTGGTCTTGCCGCTGCCCGACTCGCCCACTATGGACACGAACTCGCCTTCATGAAATTGAAAATCCACATGATCCACCGCCATGGTGGTCTTTTTGCCCGCGCCAAATATTTTTGTTACGCCCGTGCCCGAAAGGCACAGCGGCCTGCCGCAGCAATCCGTTCTTATCGCTTTTTCACTCATTTTTATGACCATCCCTTCATCGGAATTGGGGCTGGTTTTGCGCCAGCAAAATCACCATTTTCAAATGGCGAAAGCCGCAAAACGTTAGAATGAAAGATTTATCTTTCATTTTGATACGCCTCCCTCAGCTCAGTTTCGCTCATCATGCAGCGATAGCCGCGAGAACCGCTTTCACACTTCATTTCTATCTTATACACCTTGCACTCGGGACGAGCATACTTACAGCGCTCCGCGAAGCGGCAGCCCTCAGGCGGCTTTTTAAGGTTGGGCGGCGTGCCGGGTATGGCGGTGAGCTTAACATCGCGCGTACCTTGCTCCGGCACGAGTATCGAGCCCATAAGCCCTTTTGAATAGGGGTGTATGGGGTCAAACACCATTTCCTTGGCCGTGCCGTACTCCACTATTTGGCCGGCGTACATTACCATAATATCGTCGGTTACATTATAAAGCAGCGGAAGCTCATGCGTAATAAATATCATGGACTTTATATAGCCCTTATTCATTAGATCCTTCATCATTTTTATAACCATCTTCTGGCTCGTAACGTCGAGCGCGCTCGATGGTTCATCGGCTATTAGCACCTTGGGACACAATATTGTTGATACTGCTATAACCGTTCTTTGCTTCATGCCGCCCGAAAGCTCAACAGCGTGTTTTTGGAGCACGTCCGCCGGAAGACCGAGAATTTCCAAGCGCTCTCTCGCCTTATCGTATATATCCTTTTTGGTGGCCTTGGGATCATGAGCGCGAATAACGTCCTCAACGAAGCGAATTATCTTCTGCGTAGGGTTGAGCGCGTTCATGGCGGCCTGCGGGATATAGGCTATCTCAGAGCCAAGTATGGTTTTTCGCACATCGTCCGGCTTCATGCCGGATATGTTTCTTCCGTCAATTATTATATCGCCGCTTGTATAGTGCAGCGGGGCGAAATAATAGCCCATGAGGCTCAGCGCCAAGGTTGACTTGCCGCAGCCCGATTCTCCCGCTATGCCAAGGGACTTGCCCTCCTCTATATTGAGCGACACATGATCCACAGCGTATATGTCCTCATGAAAGCGAGTAACATATTTTGTGGTTAGTTCCTTTACTTCAAGCATTGTTTTTGCCATATCGCTCACCTCCTAATCTCTAAGCGTGGGGTTAAACACCTGGTCAAGACCCGTATTCATAAGGTTCAGCGAGAACGATATGAGCGCTATTACAACGAGCACCGGGAAATATGCCCACCATGAGCCGTTAAGATGCGCGGCGTAAAGCATCGCCCAGTTCATCATAAGGCCGAGCGTTGGCACCTCGGTGGTCTTTGGCCCAAGGCCGAGCATTGAAAGCTGCGCTTCGGCAAGTATGGCGCTGCTTATTTGAAGTATGAACGCCATAACCACATACGAGGCTATATAGGGCAATATGTCCGTGAGAACTATGCGCACGAGGCTATGACCCGAAAGCTTCGACAGATTCACATGATCGCGGTTTCTAAGCGATATAACCTGCGAGCGCACCGAACGAGTGGTCCAAACCCAGCTTGTTAGGCCGATTACAAGCGCTACCGTCATAGCGCCGCGCTTATCCTGACCTACGCTATAGGATATGAGCAGCAGCAGCACGAACGATGGGATAACCGTGAAAATATTTGTGACGAACATAATTATATCGTCCACCACGCCGCCCACATAGCCTGCCAAAAGTCCGAGCGTAAGGCCAATAAACGTGGCTATCGCGCCTGCGACAAGGCCAATTACTATGCTCGTGCCCATGGCCGAGATAAGCTCCTTTAGCGTGTCGCGGCCGAAATTATCCGTGCCAAGCGGGAGGTTTTTAACGTTCGCAACGTCCTCTATATTAACATAATCGGTGTCC
>CAZUUR010000021.1:0-11915 GCA_964622815.1 uncultured Oscillospiraceae bacterium
CATTATTATCTAGGGGAGGTTAGGAGGGAAGGAGCCCTCCTGAGGGCATGATACGCTTTTTGCGGCATGCGCGGCAAAGCGGAGCAAAAGCCGAAGGCTTGCCGCCTCTCGCGGAAGCCGCCGGGCTGTGAAAAACCCCGAAGGTTTCGCAAAATTTGGGCTGCGCCCAAAATTTGGCGACATATAATAAAAGGAGTTGATATATATGAAGATACCAACCTCTATGCCTATGCTCGATATTTCCACCACAAACGCCGTACTTGAGATCAAGAGCAACCCCGTGAAGCTCAAGATAACCAACGAGCCGGCCAAGATGCAGCTTGCGCAAAAAACGCCCAAATTCAAAGGGAATTTTGCTCAGCTTCAAAGCGAGATAGGCGTTAAGAATCTGTCTGGCCAAAGGCAAGTGACAAAGCAGCGCGCGGACGTTAAGCTAAACGAAGGCGCGCAGCGTGTAAACGGCGACGCGAAGGCGGTATCGGATCAGCTGCAAAATCAAACGAGCGAATCAGCGCCAATAGTGGCGCAGCTTGAATACAGCCGCGTGACAACGCCGGAGGAAGTGCCGATAAACGTGAGGAGCGTGCCCTCTCAGCCGCTGAGGCTCGATTGGGATAACGGCGATATTTCTATCGACTGGCAGCCCGCTAAGCTTGAAATGAGCTGGGAGGGCGATTTTAGGCCGGAGATAAAGGTTACGCCGCACAATGTTGAAATAACGCTTGTGGACGGGCGCACATATAAGGTATCCGAAAATGTGCTGCCGGGAAGCAGGAGCAAGGTTGATACTCAAATATAAAACTCGGTTTTGTGGCTTTTGTCGCGGAACGCGCGACAATTTTGCTTGCGCAAAACCACCCACAATTTTGAAAGGAAGCTTTCGCCAGCGAAAGCCATGGTCATAAGTATGGTAATTGATACTATCCGCTTTGGCAAAACCAAGGTGCGCGATGAGAGCGTGCTCACATTTGCCGAGGGGCTCTTAGGCTTTGAGGAGTGCAAGCGCTTCGTGATAGTCGTATGCGAGGAAACCGAGCCTATACAGTGGCTTCAGAGCATTGACGATCCCGCGGTGAGCCTGCCGATAATAAATCCGTTTATTATAAAGCCGGATTATGAGCTCGATGTTGACGATGCGGAGCTTAGGAGCATTGACATGCCATCGCAGGCGGATATACTGGTGATAAACGTTATGGTGGTGCCGCAGGATCTAAAGGCCGCCACCGTGAACCTTTGTGCGCCCATCTTAATCAACATGAAGGTGAATAAGGCTCGCCAGATAGTTATGGAATATGGCAGCGGCAACGCTATCCGCTATCCCGCCTTTGAGGCACTGGTTGCTTACTACAGGGCTATGGAGGCTAACGCCGGGAAGGAGCAGGCCGATGTTGGTGCTCACGCGAAAGATTGAAGAATGCATACTGCTCGGTGAAGATATAAAGGTCACTGTGCTTGGCGTAAGCGGCGATAAGGTGCGCATAGGCATAGACGCGCCGAGGACGGTGAAGATACTGCGCGGCGAAACTGTGGATCAGACTCGCGAGCAGAACCGCATATCCGCGGCCGCGAGCATAAACGTGCGCGAGCTTTTAAAATCCTTCGCGCAGGAGGAAAATAAAGAGGAATGAAAAAACGACCGGAGCTTGCTCGACTGGAGCTTGCTCCGGTTTTTTGTTTGTGCGCGTGCGCGCTTTCATTGCGCACTGCCGTACAGAGCCGCCCCCCCCGTGGCGGAGGCATTTGCCTAATCGCCCTAAATAGCCTATAATTATGCCGAAATGATCATCGGAGGCTTTAAATGCGCACAAGGAAAACTCTCGCCACGGCCTTTGCCATATTGGCCGCGCTTTTATACGCTGTGAATATTCCGCTCTCAAAGCTGCTCGTTGAGCGCATCGCGCCAACAATGCTCGCGGCGCTTTTATATCTTGGCGCGGGCGCGGGACTTGCGTTATATACGGCTGTGAGCCGCGTGTGCTGCAAGCGCGATAAAGCGCCCGCCGCGCCGCTCACAAAAAAGGAGCTTCCCTACATAGTGGCGATGGTGCTGCTGGATATAGTAGCGCCAATTCTTTTGATGCTTGGCATATCAAAAACTACTTCTGCAAACGTGTCGCTGCTGAATAATTTTGAAATAGTGGCAACGTCGCTCATAGCGCTTTTCGTATTCAAAGAGGTCATATCAAAGCGCCTTTTCCTGGCTATCGCCCTCATCACGCTCGCGAGCGTTATATTGGGCTTTGAGGGAGAGGGGAGCTTGGAGTTTAGCGCAGGCTCGCTGTTCGTGCTGGGCGCGTGCGTGTGCTGGGGCTTTGAAAATAACTGCACAAGAAAATTGAGCAATAAAAGCTCAACTGAGATAGTGATAATAAAGGGCTTCTTTTCAGGGCTGGGCAGCCTTATAGTGGCGTTTATGCTCGGCGAGCGCCTCCCCGCCGCGACGTGGCTTTTTGCGGCGATGGCGCTTGGCTTCGTGGCGTATGGCCTGAGCATAAACTTCTACATATTGGCTCAGAAGGACTTGGGCGCTGCAAAGACGAGCGCCTACTATTCGCTCGCCCCGTTTATTGGCGTGGCGCTGGGCATGCTCATTTTGGGCGAAAGGCCGGAGCTGAGATTTTATATCGCTTTAGCTATCATGGCCGTGAGCACCGTAATAATGGTTAAGGATACGGTCGCGCTCCAGCACACCCATGCGCACGCGCATGTTCATTGCCACGCGCACAGTCATGGCGATATTGTGCACACGCATGAGCATACTCATGTCCACACCCACACCCATACCCACGGCAGTGACGAGGAGACACACGCCCACACGCACGCCGAAGCCGCGCTCGAGGGGCATGAGCACACCCACGGGGCGGCGTAGGGGCGTGCCCACACACCTGTAGGGGCGGGTCTTGACCCGTCCGCGCCTGCCCCCTCCTTTTTTGTATCTGTGCTATTCTTTTTCTACAAGATAATGTATAATAGGGCGAATAATGGTTGATTTTAGCACCCGTTATGTATATAATAAATTAGTATAGTTCTACCCCGATATAAGCGTGCTTTCGCAAGACGGAAGCAATGAATATTAGTTTGGAGCGCGAGCGAATGGAAACAAGACCCAAGCCTTCGGGCGCGGCGGGCGGCGAAACCGGGATAGCGGGCTTTTGGAATAAGCTCAAGCCGTGGATGAAAATAGCTATAATAGGCGGCGCGGTAGCGCTTTTGGCCGTTATAGTTTTGGTCGCCACGACGCCTGACAAAAAAGAATATGAGCTTTTGTACACTGGCCTGAGCGCGGAGGAAGCCGCACAGGTCTATACTAAATTGCAGGATTTGGGCGCGGATTTCAAGCTTGAGGGCACGGACACGGTGTATGTTGCACAGGGCACGCGAAGCCAGCTCCGCTTGCAGCTTTTAAACGAGGGCTTTCCCTCCACGGGCTTTGATTACACCATTTGGGAAAATGCGACGGGGCTTGGCAGCACCGATATGGATAAGCGAGTATACGAGCAATTCCAAAAGGAAACCAACCTCGCGTATATGATAAAGCGGCTTGACAAGGTGAAAAACGCCACCGTTATGCTAACGCTCGCGGAAACGAGCCAGTTTGTGCTTTCAAACAACGCCCAGCAGGCGCAGGCCTCCGTTGTGATAGAGATGACGGAGGGCAACTCGCTTTCCGCCGCCGAGGCGAACACTATTCGCCAAATAGTAATGAACGCCGTGCCGCAGCTCACGGAGGAAAACATCACCATAGCCGACACAAATTTAAATATCTATAGAGCCGCCTCGGGCGATGGGGACGTTTACGCAGGGGACAGGCTTGAGCTTACGGAAAAAACGCAGTCGCTCATAAAGGATCAGGTATATAATCTGCTCGCGCCGGTGTTTGGCCCTGCCAATCTCACTACCGCAGTGCATGTGGTGCTCGATTTTGACAAATCCGCCACGCAGACCGTAACATACACGCCGCCGGGAAACGCGGAGAACATGGGCATAATAATCAGCCTTCGCCAAACGGCGGAGAGCGTAAGCGCCGAAGATGCCGCGCAGGGCACGGTTGGCTTCGATTCAAACGGCGCAGCGCCGTTTTACCCGTCGGATATGACTGATGAGGGCAGCGGCTATTACCAATACACTCAGGAATTGAACGCCGAGCTAAACGAGGTGCGCCAGCAGATAGAAAATGCGCAGGGCGACATAACGGATCTTCGCGTGTCGATAATGGTGGACGCGGACGAGGCGTGGGACGATAGGCTCGACGATGTGAAGGCGCTCGTTGCAAACGCCGTCGGCGTTGACGAGAAATATATCACCATAATGCGCACCAGCTTCCTTGTGAACGAGGAGATGGATAAGATACTTGAGGCGCAGCGCGTAGCGGACGAGGAAGCCCAGGCGGCTGCTCAGGCCGATACGAGCGAGGCGGACGCAAACAGGCTCACTATAATCCTTATCGCCGGCGGCGCGTTGCTGGCGTTTGCGCTGGTGGTAATAATTCTTGTGCGCAACTCACAAAAGCGCAAGAAGCAATATGAGGACGAATTAAAGCGGCTTGAGGACGAGCATGCCGCCGCGCTTGCACAAAAGGAAGAAAAGGAGCGCGAGATAATCGAGGATACGCAGTCGCTAGTAGAACAGCTAGGCGAGGATAAGGGCGTATTGGGCGAAATATTGCAGCTTGTGGACACTAATCCGGCGGCGGTGGCGCAGCTTTTGCGCAACTGGCTTACCGATGATTACGGGAGGTAGGCGCTGTGGCAATGAGATTTGAAACTCTTTCCTCCAAGCAAAAGGCGGCCATACTTATGGTAAGCCTTGGCAAGGAGGCGTCCACGAGGATATATCAGCATCTTTCAGAAGAAGAAATAGAGCTTCTTACGCTTAGCATAACCAGCCTTGAGCGGGTTGACAGCAGCGTTGCCGAGGCGGTGCTCAACGAATTTTACGAAATAACGCTTGCGCAGAAGTATGTTACCGAGGGCGGCATGGAATATGCGCGCGACGTGCTTATAAACGCCGTTGGCGAGGAGCGCGCGAACGCGCTGCTAAATAAGCTCACAAGCAGCCTTCAGGTGCGGCCTTTTGATTTTATTCGCCGCGCGGACGCTTCGCAGATATTCAATTTCCTGCAAAACGAGCACCCGCAGACGATAGCGCTCGTGCTTTCGTATGTGGATACGGATAGAGCGGCGCTTATACTCAATTCTCTGCCGCAGGAAATGCAGGCAAAGGTAATAAAGCGCATAGCGCGCATGGGCATAGTTTCGCCCGATTATATCAGAGAGGCCGAGCGCGTGCTCGAACGCAAATTTACCAGCATAGGCTATACCGCGAACGTTGCCATGGGTGGCATAGATACGATAGTTGAAATATTGAACTATGTTGATAGAAGCACAGAAACATATATATTGCACACAATCGAGATGGACGATCCCGAGCTTGCCGAGGAGATACACAATAAGCTCTTCGTATTCGAGGACGTTATGAAGCTGCCGGATCAATCCATGCAGAAGGTGCTAAAGGAAGTGGACAACGATACGCTTACAATAGCGCTAAAGGGTGCGAGCGAGGATATAGTGGCCAAGGTTTACGCCAATATCTCAAAGCGCTTGCAGGAGACGATAAAAGAGAATATGGAGTACCTAGGGCCATTGCGCGTGAAGGACGTGGAAAACGCCAAGCAGAATATAGTCAATGTGGTAAGGCGGCTTGAGGACAATGGCATTATAGAGGTTGCAAGAGGAGGACGCGACGATGAGCTCATCGTATGATGATACAGATAAGAGCAAGGTCGCGCTGCCAAGCTTTGAGCAAATGATGTCCGCCCGCAGACGAAGGACGGCTGAATACGGGTCGGCGCAGGGCGGCGCCGGCTCTAATATTATAGGCGACGACGAGGGTGTCGAGGAGTCGCTAAGCCCCTTTGAGCAGGAGCTTAGGGAGCTTGAAAGAAAAACGCGCGAGCTGTGCTCAAGCATGAGAAGAAGCGCTATCGCGGAGACTGAGCGCTTGATAGACGAGGCTAATCAGGAGGCTGCGAATATTAGAAATCGCGCCCATAAGGAGGGCTTTGATTCGGCTTACGCCGATTGCAAAAAGGAGCTTGACCGTGCGCGCGACAGCATGCTTTCCGCCGCCAAAACATTAAATGAAACGCGCGGCGGCATGTTTGACAAAATAGAGGCTGAGCTTGTTGACACGGTTATGGACATGGCCGAGAAGATACTTGGCTATGAGCTTGACTCAAATCCAAAGGCTTATGAGGCGATAGTGAGCGCTGCTTTAGAGCGGCTTGGCAGGCAGGAGAGCATAACGCTAAGGCTTAGCGCGAAGGGTTACGACGCGGTTTTTTGCGGCGAGAATCCGTTTATGGATCAAAGGACGCTCGCCGATAAAAATATAAAGGTCGTAAGAGATACGGCCGTGCGCGACGGCGATTGCGTCGCCACGGGCGATAACGGCACGGTGACGGTTGGCACGAGCATACAGCTTGAGCGCATGCGCGAGGCCATAGAGGTGAAAAAGGGGAAAAGATGAAAGACTTCAGATGAAAGACTTCGTCTTTCATCTTGGGTTTGAGGCCTTCGTCGCTCAAAGCGCGACGATTTTGCTGGCGCAAAACCGGCCTCAATTCCCGCAATAGGAAGCTTTCGCAAGCGAAAGCTATGGATATATTATGAAAGACTTCGTCTTTCATCTTGGGTTTGAGGCCTTCGTCGCTCAAAGCGCGACGATTTTGCTGGCGCAAAACCGGCCTCAATTCCCGCAAAATGAACATAAATATTACGGAGGGATAAAGAATGTATAGCTTTTCTTTTGACGCAACAAACATAATGGAATTTTTGCAGGGACTCATAAATGAATTAGGAGCACGCCTAAGCTCGGGCGAGGCTTTAAGGGCGCTTATGAGCGCTGTGGGAGTGGGTGTGATAGCCTTTATGATATTTAGCATAGTAGGGCTGTTCTTCACGGTGATGGTTTATGTTTTCAGCGGCTTTACGCGCATGCTCGCTGGGCGCAAGGCAGGCTATAAAAATGACTGGATGGCCTTTGTTCCATTTGCTTGGGATGTATATAAGCTTAAATACACCTGCTCGCCGCTTGGCGACCTATTCTTCTTTGGCTCGGTGGGCGCGGCGTTCATAATCGCAACAGATATTCTGCTGGCGGGGCTGGCGGCGGCAATATCGCCTGTTTTCGGTGTGATAGCAGGGCTGGTGACGCTCGTGTGGGTGGTTATGCGTTATATAGTCACCTATAAATTCTTCGTCCGCTTTTACCGCGGGTTTGGCTTTGACACAAAGCTTGCAATAATCACGTTTATACCGGGCGCAACGTTGATAATCTATATAATAGATATAATAATTGCCTTTAAAAAGGACGTTGAGTGGAGCGGTGAAAAATGCAATACGGCCTCCGCGCCGGTTCCGCCGCCGTATCAGTCCGCACCGGTGGCCGCGGCGAGCGTTGTGCAGCAGCAGCTTCCCACTCAGGGGCTTATTCGCGGCATACTCGGCGAGCATGAGGGCGAGGAGCTGAATGTGAGAACGGGCGACGAGATAGTTATGGGACGCGACGCGGCCTGCTGCCAAATAGTGTTTAGCGAGTCCTGCGCGAATATAAGCATGAAGCACTGCTCCGTCTGCTTTAACGCGGCGGATAACAAATATATCGTAACGGATTATTCCGAGTGCGGCACGTTTACGGGCGATGAGCGCCGCTTGCAGCCCAATACCCCCGCGCTTTTATTCCCCGGCACGGTGATATTCCTTGGCGATAAGCAAAACTCATTCAGGCTGGGATAAAACAGCCGGAGGCGAAAATCGTCCCCCAAAAAGCCCACCCGTAGGGCGGGGTCCCTGACCCCGCCGCAAAATTCCACCCTGCCACTAAGGAGAACGCATGGCCGACTCCACCATAATAAACCAAATAAGCGATTATTTTTCCGATATGCGCGCGACCATGCGCGGCGCGGACAGCGCCGAGTATTCGGGCGTTATATCGCGTATAGTCGGCATGACGGTTGAGGCCACAGGGCCAGCCTCAAGCATAGGCGACCTTTGCAGGATATACCCATCGCACGGCGGCGATGCCGTGCTTGCCGAGGTGCAGGGCTTTAAGGAGGGCAAGGTGGCGCTCATGCCGCTTGGCGCGCTCACGGGTCTAAGCCCGGGGGATAGGATAATCTCAACAGGCGCGTGCCTACGCGTGCCGGTGAGCGATAAGCTCAAGGGGCGCGTTTTGGACGCGCTCGGCCGCCCTATGGACGGCTTGGGCGAGATAGAGCCGGATTCCTATTATCCAATAGACCGCGACCCGCCAGGCCCGCTTGAAAGGGAGCGCATAAAGGAGCGCCTTTCCTTGGGCGTGCGCGCCATAGACGGGCTTTTGACAATGGGCGTTGGACAGAGAATGGGCATATTCGCGGGCAGCGGCGTTGGCAAGAGCACGCTCCTTGGCATGATAGCGAGAAACGCGCAGGCCGATGTGAACGTTATATCGCTGGTAGGCGAGCGCGGCCGCGAGGTGAAGGATTTCATTGAGAAGGACTTGCAGGAGGCGGGCTTGAAAAAATCAGTCCTCATAGTGGCAACGAGCGACCAGCCCGCGCTGCTGCGCCTTAAAAGCGCAATGGCGGCAACGAGCATAGCAGAATATTTCAGGGATAGGGGCAATAAGGTGCTCCTGATGATGGATAGCCTCACCCGCTTTGCAATGGCGCAGCGTGAGGTGGGCATGGCCGTTGGCGAGCCGCCGGTGTCGCGCGGCTATACGCCGAGCGTGTTTTCAATGCTGCCAAGGCTGCTTGAACGCTCCGGCACCAGCCCTAAAGGCTCTATAACCGGCATATACACCGTGCTCGTGGACGGCGATGATATGAACGAGCCTATAGCAGATACCGTCAGAGGCATTTTAGACGGGCACATGGTGCTCTCAAGAAAGCTTGCCAACAGCAATCATTATCCGCCTATAGACGTGCTTGCTAGCATATCAAGGCTTATGAGCGAGGTGGCCTCGAGCGAGCATAAGGAGCTTGCGGGCAAAATACGCAATCTCATAGCCGCGTATAGGGATAGCCAGGATTTAATAAGCATCGGCGCATACAAGGCCGGAACTAACCCGCTTGTGGATCAGGGTATAAAGCTGCGCGTGCCTATAGACGATTTTTTAAAGCAGCGTGTGGACGATCCCGCGCCCTTTGACGAGATGCTCGAAAAAATGCGTCAGCTAGTGGGTAAATAAGCCCGATGAAGAAATTCACGTTCACAAATGAAAAATACTATAAGATAAAGCTCGACGAGGACGAAAGGCTAAAGCTGGAGCTTAAAAGCGTCGAAAAAAACATTGAAGCGGCGGCAAATGAGATAAGGGAGCTTGACATTCGCGCGGAAAACGAGAGCCTTGCTTATCGCGAGGATATGCGCACTGGCACAACGGCCAAACGGCTTGAAAGCTATCAGTGGTTCATGCCGTATCTCAAGGAGCTAAAGGAAGCGGCGCAAAAAAAGCTTGAAGCGCTGCAAGCGGAGAGATTGAGGCTTCAAAACCTTCTGATAAAGACCCGCAACGATATTCGGGTGCTCGAGCAGATGAAAAAGGAGCAGTATGAGCAATATTTAAAAGATGTGGCGGCGGAGGAAGCAAAGGAGCTGGATTCGCACATATCCTTCAACCTTTTTAGGGGGGGCTAAGTGATGGCAGATACGAAAACAACCTCATTAGGCGCAAAAAGCGCCGTAGCGCTTGAAAAGAAGGGCGCGAGCGAGGTGGTGCTAAAGGACAAGCCGGCAAAAAAACCTAAGAAAAAAAAGGGCGGGATCATATTCGCGCTATTGCTGATAGTGCTTCTTGGTGCGGCGGTGGCAATGTATATGATGAACCTATTGAATGTTAAAACCTATGTGGTGAATTTTTTCATCACGCAGGACGCGCAATATCAGCAGATAATGGCAAAAAACAATCAGCTCGCGGATCAGCTCAATAAGGAGCTGTCCGCGCTTGATGCGCGCACCTTGGAGCTAGACGGCCGCGAGGAGACGATAGCGAGCAAGGAAGCCTCCATTGAAAAGCAGCAAGCCAAGCTAAAGGAGGATAAGGCCGCTTTCGATGAGGAGAGGGCCGCTTATGACGAGGGAGTTATTGAGCGCGCGCAGGTGGTGACGATAATCAACAATCTCGACGCGAGCAAGGCAGCCAAAATGCTTGAGGAGTACCGCAGCCTTGACGAGGTGGCGCGCATACTTTCAGAGCTAACGCCCGCCAAAGCGAGCGCCATAATCGAAAAATTCTCCGCCGCTGTGGCGGCGCAGGTTACCGAGCAGATGCTTTATATGACGCAGGCAGATTAAATTTTCGCCAAATCAAAAAAATACTTAAAAACCGCCTCCATTATTACGAAAAAGAATAATAGGAAAGGAGGCGGCAATTTGGATAGTATTGGCATAATGGCTGCAAGCACGGCCACGGCGGCACAAGTGAGCGCTGCAAGCGCGCCGAGGACATATTCCTCAGACGCATTTAGAAGCAATCTCACAAGCGCTATGGCTGACAAGACTGGCGAAGCATCGCGTGCGCGCGCAAAGCAGCATGACGACGACAACGGCGATGTCACAGTTTACAGCGCGTCTACCACCACGCGGGACGAGCTTGCCCAGCCTAAGACCGAAGAAACCACCGATGCCGCTGTCACGACTCAGGTGACTAGTGACCAGAGCGACTCAAGTGATGAGGCTCAGGCGGTAGTGGCGGCGAGCGTACTGACAAACGACTGGGGGCTTCGCGTAAACGACATACTCAACAGCCCTGAAAATCTTGAAAACGCATACCAGAGGGTATCGGAAAATCTGGCGCTTGGAAGCATGCTTTCGGGCATAAACGGCTTCAATTTCATGGCCGATCAATTCGGCATCACCCCGGACGAGTTATTTAAAATATCAAACGAGCTTTTCGCAAAGGCGAAAGCGGAGCTAATAGCCACTGGCGGCGGCAGCTCATCACTTGGCTTGGAGGGCGGCGCAAGCTTTACCATAAAGGCTGCGGCGGACGGCCCTACAACTACGGCAGACCCATTGGCGGTTGCAAGCAATGACGCGGAACAAACCGCTTCGGCAGGCGCTAACGCGCTTTTGCAGAGCGATAATATATCGGACAACAAGTCCGGATCAGACGCTTCCCAAACGGGAACAAACAGCTTCGCAAACAGCATACTCGCGGCATTTAAGGCGGACACCACACTCGAGCTTCCCGTGAGCGTGGCGGAGCTGGAACAGGGCGCACAGCTTTCAAATGAAGCGAGTCAGAGCATAGTTGAAAGCATGCTCGATAATGTGCAAAGCGCGGTATCCGCGCAAAAGAGCACGCTTAGGGTGCAGCTAAAGCCCGAGGTGCTTGGCGGCATAGAAATTGAGCTCACCATGACCTCGGAGGGCATAAACGCGCAGATGCGCACAAACAATCAGCAGGTGCAGGCGCTTTTAAACACCGAGCTTACGCAGCTTATGGATTCCCTTCGCCAGCGCGGCGTGCAGATAAATCAGCTCGATGTTGTTTATTCGCAGCTCGCCTCCGGCGATATGATGTTTGAGCAGGGCGACGGCCGTAACGATGGCGCATGGGCCGACAATAAAGCGGCGCTCGCCGCCGCAAGGGCCACAAAGCGCGCCGCCGAGCCGCTGGATATGGGCTACGCAACGGGCGCTTACGAGGATCTTTCAACGTACGATGCTCAGGAGCAGGAAAATGTGCCGGGCGTTGTGTACGACGCATAAATAATGAAAGGCTTCGCCTTTCATCTTGGCAAATTGCGGACTGCTTTGCCAAGAGTGGCAAAGCTTCTGCTTCGCAGAACCGTCCGCAATTTTGCAAAAACAGGCTTCGCCTTTCATCTTGGCAAATTGCGGACTGCTTTGCCAAGAGTGGCAAAG
>CAZUUR010000021.1:12015-14056 GCA_964622815.1 uncultured Oscillospiraceae bacterium
CTTCTGCTTCGCAGAACCGTCCGCAATTTTGCAAAAACAGGCAAACCCTTTTTAACTGATAGCTACCAGCTATGGAGGATAAAAAAATGGCAACTTCCGTAAATCCTTTCACCCTCTCGCAGAGCGAATACTTTCAGGCGACGAGCGGCGTTAGATACACAAGCGAGTCAACCAGCAAGCGCACCCCCTCAAGCGAGCTTGGCAAGGACGAATTTTTGGAGCTTCTTGTAACGCAGATGAGCAATCAAGACCCCTTAAATCCCACGAGCGATCAGGAGTTTATTGCGCAGATGGCGCAGTTTTCGTCGCTTGAGCAGATGCAGAATATGAACTCCGCTATCCAAATGCAAAGCGCGTACAGCCTTATAGGCCGTGAGGTCGGCTCGAATATGGCGCGCGGCACGGACGGCTACGATGTGGCGCAGAATGTTTACGGCACGGTGATAGGCGTAACCCGCATAAGCGGCGTTGACTATCTTCAGGTGTCCAACAGCTACAGCGGCGAGCAGGCGCTCGTGCGGCCGGACGCCGTTACCACGGTGGCGGGCGATAACGGCATGAGCGAGCTTATAAGCGCCCTTGAGCAGATAATCAATAAATAAAGCAGTCAAGAGTACGGACACTCCTGATTTTTCGGTGCGAGCGCGAGCGCGCGCCGGTGCGTAAGGGCGAGAATGAGTCTTGTGACCCGCGCGCGTAAAAATCATTTAGGAGGATAACCATTATGATGCGTTCATTGTTTTCCGGCGTGACCGGCCTTCGCAGCCATCAGACGCGCATGGACGTAATAGGCAATAACGTTGCTAATGTAAATACCACGGGCTATAAAAAGAGCGTAGTGACATTTAAGGATTTATACAGCGAAAAGGTGAGCGCGGCGGCTGGCGCGACAGGCACTGGCGCGGGCACTACAGGCGGCATAAACGCCAAGCAGATAGGCCTTGGCAGCGCGGTGGGCGCAATAAGCGTGGTTCACTCGCCCGGCAGCTCACAATATACCGGACGCAGCATGGACGTGGCCATTTCGGGCGACGGCTATTTCGTTGTGCAAACGCCGTCAGGGCTTCAATACACGCGTTCTGGCAATTTCTACACCGATACAAGCGGCAACCTCGTAACGGAGGCGGGCTATTATGTGCAGGTGATACAGCCGCTCACAAGCGTTGTGGCGGACTATACGCTCGATCAAGTGGATCTTACCGCATTGGCAAATCCGGCTTCGGGCGTGCTTGAGCCTTCCGCGGGCGCTATACGCTCGGGCAATGTTACCGCCGACCTTGAGGCATACGGCAATATGCCATTAAACTTTGATTATGTAAACGGCGGCTGGTCCGCCACGACGCTCGTTCCCACGCGCAACGTCACCGCGCCCACAGGCTATACATCTTCGGGCACGATAAATATGCAGGCCATAGCGCAGGCCATGCAGGCAGCCGCGCAGGATCCTGCCAATAATATTAAGGCGGGCACACTCGGCGTTGAAATAAAGCAGCTCGACCCCGTCGGCGCGCCTAACGACGTTTCGCTCGTGGTGAACGGCTATACGCTCGCCACCGCCACCGTAGGCGCGGACGGCACGGTGGATTTCGGCGCTTACTCAACCGATTTGAAGTTCACCAGCGATTCAATAGACCCCGCCGTGCTGGCTAGCGGTCTAAAGGATAAGGCCATAGGCAGCATAACGCTAAAGGAAGAGGGTCAGTGGATAATATCCGATGCCTCCGGCCTTGAGGTGGAGCGTGTCAACGTGGCCACATCGCCAACAACAACGTCCATAATAGGCCGTGGCGATGAATTTCAGATAGTCACTCAAACCTTCGGCACGTTCAGGCTGCGCTCCGACAGGGAGGTTTATAATAATCAGCAGCTTGGCGAAATGCTTTCGGATTCGGTATTCGCGCTCGATGTTAAGCAGGATAACGGCCTTGACTACACAGCGCCAAACGGCGTATCAAAGAGCGATCTTGGCACGCTTCAAATAGATACCGAGAAATACAGCAATATTTCAATAGACCCGGCGGGCGCGGTGATAGGCCAGCTC
>CAZUUR010000022.1:0-7812 GCA_964622815.1 uncultured Oscillospiraceae bacterium
TCAATGCCGCTACCCGCAAGAGCAATATCTTCCGAATGGTGGATGAAGCGCAAGCCGACTTGCAAGTTGCCATGGATATGATTCAGAAATATATCGATCAAGACTTGCATGTCACAGCCTACTATCCTTCTAGTCAAGTGCTGGCTTATGTAAAGTCTCTCAATACTCAGATTAAAGGCATGGTTACCTCAAACGGAACCACACCACTAGCCAATACACGAATCGGGCGCTACCGTAACTTGTGGATTTATACGGCTGACGGTATGGATTTAGTTCCCGAGCAAATCACCCTTTATGAAGTGTATCAATTGCAGATGGCAGTGGATCAGTCTATTGCAGAGGGCTACGATGCAGTCTTTAAACGTCACTTGTTGAACCAAGTGAAGGATATTGAAACCCGATTCACCGTAATCAGTGGTGCCCTAGGAATGTTTAGTGCCATGGGACCGATTCCCGGAACCTTATCTGCCATATTCGGTACAGCAGCTCAAATGATTAGCACTGCAGATATGACAAAAGCATTGGATGGACTCGACTCCACCATCTTAACCAAACTAGCCAAGCAAATTGGTGAGTTAGCGGTCAACACCACACTGATGGTGAACAAAGAGGTTTCCATTGCTTCCAGTTTGCTGGGTGTCTTTAACACCTTAGAGAACTGGCGCAAAGTGGACCCAGAACTACCGATTACCGTGTTAGCTCATTCAGCAGCTGATGTTGCAATGGAGAACGGAACGTTAGAAGGTGCATCACAAGTCAGCTTAACCTTACGCAATGATCACTCCGGAACCATAACCGTATCTCCCATAGTGGAAGTGTACGATAGTTATGGATTGGTGAGCTCCGTGCAAATGAAAGCCCAATCGATGATGCCTGGTCAAAGTGCAACCTGGAAAGATACGGTTCTTGTTCCGCACAATGCTTTACGTGATTCCGGTGGATACATTGCCGTGTTTACCTTTGAAGCATCGGAAGCAGAAACCATGACCATTGCCCCAACCTATGGACCGTTCACGGCTGCATTCAATGCCCATAATCGAGCCACTTTAGAGTTAATGAAAGTGGATGACGCCAATGATGGCAAAAATACCGTAGTCATTGCAACTCAACCTATGGGACGATACCTGGCTGCCAAAGACGGTGAAACCATGGATTCCGAGACCGTGACAGTGAGCAAGTCTGCGGGAACCATCTTAAGAATCTTCGCAGCATCTACCATGGACAGTGGAGTAACCCTCGTAGTAAAGGACTCCAATCAAAACGCGGTGGCTTCCTATGCAGATCTCATCAATCTAGGAGACTTCGTGCTCGTGGATAACACGGCTGCAGGAACATACACCGTTACTGTCACGAACACCGAGGATGTAGAACGCGGATTCGCACTACAAGTGGTGGAACACCCGATTTACGGAGCAGTCGCCGGAGTCTATGCCACAGGAACCCATGTTCAAGCGGTGCAGAACACTTCGGGAGAATGGCAAGCAACCATCCCTGTGAGCGTCTATGAAACAGGGTTGGTCAGTGGCTTCAGTAATGTCACTTTGGCTCTGCCCGAATTAGTGAAGAGTGATAATTCTGAAGTGAAAATCACATTAGCCGCGGGAGAAATCACATTCATGAATGCAGGGTTGCAAGTCTTTGAGGATGCCGTTACTGGAGAAAAGACCTTTGGTAACCCGACCACCCTCACTCAACCACTTGACCTGCCTGCAGGCTTCGGTCGTTCTGTCAATGTGGTGATTAAACCCCAAAGTTCAGCAGTGAGTGGAACCTACAATGGCAACCTAGTTTTGACCATTGACCCGACCAATGATAACTTCAATGTATCCTACTCTACCGAAGGGTGGGTCGATAACGGCAATGGAACCTACTCCAAGACCATTCCCGTGATCTTCGTGCTCGATGCAGTAGCTCCAGCAACTCCAACCATGACAGCAACTCTGAAGACAGGAACCAGAAATATTGTTACCGTCAGTGGAACAGCCGTTCCGGGAGAGCAGATTTATATCTACTCTGCAGAACTTGGAACCTCAGTTCCCGCATTAGCACCTGCTACAGATCCTGTTCGCGGAACTACAGTAGTGGATTCCTTCGGCAACTACACCATGGATGTTCCCTTTGACGTGACACCAGCCTTCTTGGCGGCCAGCAACAATGGGGAGGTTTACCTCTATGCTAAGGCCGAAGGTCGCAACGGAGCGCTCAGTGCAAATACTGCTACCGTGAAAGTGGTGGTCAGTGCATATGACACCACAGCACCGATTATTACTTTGGAGCAGCCTTATGCCGGCGTCCAGTTAAGCAATCCGGTCAGTATGATTCGATTCAAGGTCTTCGATGGTGAAAGCATTGTCGATGAAGACACGATTCTTGTAAGTATAGATGGTGGAACATCCATGATAGCTACCTTCAATCGCTACACCAGCCAATACGAAGTGGCGCTTTCCACTCCCTTGACCAGTGGAACACATAGTTTAAGGATTACCGCTCAGAACGAGATGAACCTCTTAGCGACCAATGACTATGCAATCATCTTGGGGGACAGTATTCGAGCAGAATTCATGGTAACGGCAAATGCTTCACCGATTGTTGGGGCTACCATTACCATCAATTCTCAAACGATCACGACTGATGAGACAGGTAAAGCAGCAGTAGAAATCGGAGCAGGAACATACAACTACACAGTCAGCAAAACTGGATATCTCACACAAAACAACAGTACATCAATTTCGGCTCAAGACTTCACTGTGGCTGTTCAAATGGTTCCTTCTGCAACACTCACCTATACCTTTAAAACAACCGATGAAAAGGCTTTGGCTGACGTGAAGTTCACCCTCACAGATAAGACGAGTAAAGTTGTCTACAATGCAGCGCTAAGTAACACAAGCGGTCAGACAAACTTACAACTTCCAATTTCAACTTACTCCTATATCATTAGTAAAACCGGGTTCATTACACAAAGCGGAGATCTCATCGTTGCTGCTGACAAGGCAGAAACGATTACTCTGGCATCGGATACCCAGTCGACGTTTGGTATAGGTATTACAGTACGAGATCAATTGGGTGTGAAGTTATCGGATACCAGTGGCCTCTCGGCAAAACTAAAAGATTCTGCGCAAGCAGAGAAGAGCTTAAGTCCTGTGTCCGGTGTTGTTTCAGACTTTGTTGCAAATGGCTCTTACACCGTTGAAGTTACGGCAACAGGATATACAGCGCAAATCTTATCCGCAGAAATCTTGGGTAATGCTTATGTGAAAGACATCACCATGGTTCCTTTGGGCTTTAGCATTAATACCGCCACAGAGCAAATTGATTTAAGTGAAGGTTATGTTGACAATACCAAGAGTAGCTTTGATGGCAATGCAGTAGTAGATCTCTCGGCGGTCGCTCCGAATTCGGTAGTTTATATTAGACCTTCTACCGGTGGAACAGCCCTGCCGATTAAGACACCCACAAGATTAGCTAAACCTGCTACCCCGAGTATCACGCAGATCGGAGACCAATCGGTTACCTTGCAAAGCATTACCGGTGCTGAATACAGCGTAGATGGCACAACCTGGCAAGAATCGACGACCTTTACAGGATTGCCAAACTTTGAGCCAATTACCTATAGAACACGCATGAAAGCGACGGCTACAAACTTTGCTTCCGAACCGTCTCTTGTAGTGCAGACACTCATACCTCAGCGTGTATACTTAAGGCAAGTCCATGTAGACAGCTCGAAGAATGTAAGCTTTACAGTAGGGAACTACTCGGGAACACAAAACGCAGGTGGTACCTTTGTGGTTGCGGTCTACGATGCCAATGGTAAGATGGTTGAAATGAAGACCCTGATCAGTGGAGCACTGCAAAATGCACAAGAAGTCGAGAAGAGTTTGACGGTACAAAATGGTGGTAGTGGCTATCGCACCAAAGTATTCTTCTTAGGAGACTTCAACAAGCTGAACCCGTTATCGGAGAGCTTGGTGTATACAGCTCCTTAAGCAAACAAACAAAAGGACCGAGAATCTCATGCGAGATTCTCGGTCCTTTTTTGCATTAGCAACAGTATTAGTCCGTAGGGTGGTTATTTTTCTGATACCATTGAATCGCAAAATCGCACAATTCCGTGGTGCCGTGGCATTTGCCCAGGACATCAATGGCTTTTCGGATTGTTTCCACCCGTTTTGGATGAGAAAATAAATTATAGACCGCTTCGTCCACAGAGAAGGTCTCTGTGGCATAAAGAGCGAGTCCATTGTTGAGCATAAATTCCACATTACGGTGTTCTTGACCGGGTATCGGGTTGATCATAATCATGGGTAAGCCCTTTGCTAAGGCTTCTGATGTAGTCAGACCACCCGGCTTGGTAATAATACAGTCGCTGGCATCCATCATGATGTCGACATTGTTGACAAATCCAAAAATCCGAAAATCTTTCTTCAATTTCATGAGTTTCAACTCTCGGTAGAGACTTTTGTTGTTGCCGCAAACGACCAAAGCTTGAAAATCCAACGGAAGACAATCGAGTTGCTCAATGGTCTTCTCAATATTACCATATCCCATGGAACCGCTCATCACCATGAGGGTGCGCTTGTTCGGGTCGAGTTCCAACAGCTTTCTGGCTTCTAGCTGGTCCATCCTCTTCGAAAATTTGGGATGAACCGGAATGCCAATCGGCAACATTTTCTCCAATGGAATGTTCTTGCGTTGTAATCCGTACGCTAATAAATCGCTACCGACGACAAAGTAATCTAAATTTGCGGTCTCTTGCCAGAGGGGATGAATGGTATAATCGGTAACGATATTAATCGTTAAGGTGTTATCCAAAAGTTTGTTCGTCCGCATGGCGCTCAACATACAAGAAGCTAACACATGGGTACTGATGATCACGTCGGCATGATGACCGGTAATGGCATCCTGAACTTCTCGGCTCAGTACTTTGTTGACTAAACGTGTGATCGAATACTTTGAGGAGGGCTCTGTAACACGGTCCATCATTTGATAAATCTTATGATACGCCCTTGGTGCATAGGTGGTGCTGAGCAAATACCCTCTAGATAACGTAAGGTTTACCAAACTACTGATTTCACCTACGACATCCATGATTTCGCAGTCGACTCCTTGCTGAATAAACTGATCCGCTACCGCCTTCGCCGTGGCAAAATGACCCTGCCCGGTAGACACAGATAGAATTAAAACTTTCATTATGTATCACCTCAGTAAATTTCTTTAACATCTTTCGGTAATTTTTGAATATGCTTCACAAATGCCACGCTGTTATGTTGTTGCAAGCCATCGAATTCAAAATGAAAAGCTTGGGCAACTTCCAAAGCGATTTCATGATATAAGGCTTCCATAGTATATAGTGCTTGCCAAATGCTATCTGCATTTCCAGAAGGATACGTGTCATAAACCCTTTGCATGATGTCTTTTGACAGGTATAAAGGAAAATACTTTCCTGCTTTTCCGGTGGAGATCTCCCAACCATGTTGTATTCCTACATACCAATTCAGCATGTTTAGAAGCTTTGGACGTAAGTATTGAAAGCAATCAATGGCATAGAGAAGCTCGTTTCGCCACAGCCCCTTAGCGACATAGGGTAGAACCCAGTAAAAATCATTGCAACGTGCGAAGAAAAGTTCTGCCGTTGGAGGTGGTATCCAATAAGAGCGATCAGAGGATGTGGGTATGGGAGGTAAGTAATTGGCTCTTTCCCATAGGGGAACGGTCAAGGAGTCGCTTCCGTATTCTTCCTTCATGACATCAAGCGTCTGTATGGTGAGGTCCAAGCGAGTGCCGTCGGCAAATTGCATCAGCCAAGCATAACGGCGTTGAAAGTCAAGAGATTCTCCTAAAAGAGTGTCCAAGTAATCGGGTTCTTCAAGCAGTAATAGGGTGCCAAAACGATGAATCCAATTGTGATCTTGAATAAAAGGCCTCGTTTCTGAAACGACGAAAACGATATCGTAGTCTTGAAAAATGTCTTTTGTAGCATTGGGATTGGCACGGGAGCCATTCATGTAAACAGCCAAAATGCGCGAATCATTCTGTGCGGTATGTAATATGAGGTGAATCATTTCTTGCTCTGTTCTCATGATTGGACCTCGTCCGCAGGTTGTATACAAGTTCTATGCTTTAAGTAGGGTGACGAAGCGAAAGACAGCAGAGTGGTTAGATGCGTGTAATAGTAGCGAACTCCCTGGGTTAAGCGCTTCTGCGTAAGCTCGATGTTCCCGGCAGTTCCTGCGATTTTGCCTGTCTGAACGATTCGTTGTATGGCATTGTCAATGACCGGCTTCACCAAAGGATGTGAGGATTCCCCGGGATAACCCAAAGACTGAGATAAATCCGAAGGCCCAATGAAACAAACATCAACACCCTCCACGGCTGCAATGGTTTCTATGTGTTCTAAAGCTGCACGATCTTCAATTTGCACACAAATCAAGGTTTCGCTGTTGGATTTTTTTGTATATTCTGCCATAGAACCTTGGAACCCATATTTTGCCGCACGGGTTCCTACAGCCACACTACGGGTTCCCATAGGAGGATATTTAACGGCCTGAACAATACGGTAGGCCTCCTCGGCATTAGAAACGTGTGGCGCTTGAATTCCTTTTGCTCCCCGGTCCATGTATTGGCCAATCAGCTCCAAATCATTCTTATAAGGACGCACAATCGGTGTAATATGATTGGCTTCCGCTGCAACAATCATGGCTTCAACGGTTTCCAAGTTCAAAGAACCGTGCTCACAGTCGAGGAGCACCCAATCATATCCTAATAGACCGGCCATTTCTACCAGTTGAATCGATGGAATCATCACAGATAAACCTAAGACTGGTAGATGAGATTGTAGCTTTTTTTTCATAGGGTTTTCCATAAAATCATCCTTCTTCTCATGGGTTACAAAATCCTATTCGATTTACTTCACGAAGATTCCTTGATTTTAGAAAAAAACGACTGTTGCCTCCCTCAATAAGCAACAGCCGTTTAAGAAAATGAAAAAGCTAGTTCGCCAAGGCAATCATCGTGCGTAATATGCGGAAGGCTTCCATAAAGGTCTTGCCGGTGCATCGCAATGTGACACCATCAATTCGTTCTGAGCTAGGGCAACGAGAGGCGTTATCGGCTAAGCCACTGTTATGGCAGACCATTTCAATGACGACCGGGCGGCCAGGGATGAAGGGTTTTACAGTAGGAATATTGGCATAGGCTTTCTTTGCACCTTCTTCGATGAGTGCGCAGGCTTTTTCGAGCGGTAAATGAAGTGCCGAATATCGGGTAATGGATTCCTTAACGGTTACCGTTTCAATTTGGGGTAACGTTTTCTTAATATCGGCACAAATGGTTTGATCTCCCGTGAGGAGAATGACCGGCAGATTCAAATCCCCAGCGATGGCGGCATTGATTACAGCTTCACTGGCAGCAACACCATTGATGCGAATTTCCGAAACCGTACCACCGGAAATGGTGTGGCTTAAAATGCCTTGGTCCCCGTTCTTGGCATGATATCCCACAAATGCTACGGCGTCGAAACCAAGCTGTACCCCTTCCATCATGGAAAGGTGTTTCGGCGAGCCGCTGAGTAAGCGAACGTCCGGGTGCAACTCTTCAATAAGAATATTACGCATCGAACCATGACTATCGTTGACAACAACTTCGGTAGCACCTGCAGCGAAAAAGCCACGGGCGGCAGCATTGACTTCTTTGGTCATTTGCAAGCGAGCGCGAGAATACTCGGCACCACCGGTAGGACCGCATTGGTCACCATGAACGACTCCGGTAATTCCTTCAATGTCGGCAGAAATAAAAATCTTCATGTCTGTTCCTCCT
>CAZUUR010000022.1:7822-13731 GCA_964622815.1 uncultured Oscillospiraceae bacterium
CTTTAATTATTAGGGATTTGCTAATGCAATCATGGAATGTAAGCTTTGAAATGCTTCGAGGAAAGTATTCGCTTGAACTCGAACAGTTCTTCCGTCGACACGCACGCTACCCGGGCAACGCGAAGCATTATCGGCTAAACCGCTATTGAAACAGACCAAATCAATGGTGACAGGAGTTTGGGGTCTATAAACCTCACAGTTATTTAAGTTCTTAAGGGATTTGGTTGCACCCTCTTCAATGAGATGACAAGCCTTGATTACCGGTAAATGCAAAGCAGAGGTGCGGGTTATGGCTTCTTTCACAGTGACGGTTTCGATGTTAGGCAAGCACTTCTTGATATCGGCACAAATGGTTTGGTCTCCGCTCAAAAAAATGACAGGAACACCAAATTCTCCGGCAATGGCAGCATTGATTTCAGCTTCGCTAGCTGCTTTTCCGTTGATTTTTATCGCCATGGCAGTTGAACTGGAAATGGTGTGGCTCAAAATGCCTTGATCCCCATTTTTAGCATGGAACCCGACAAAGGCAACGGCGTCAAAATCCTTGCTGATTCCCTGCATCATCATGAGGGCTTTTGGTGTGCCACTGATTAATTGTACTCGTGAATCCAATTCTTCAATCAGAATGTTCTTCATGAGCCCGTGGCTGTCGTTGACGACCACTTCGGTAGCTCCTGCAGCGAAAAAACCGCGGGCTGCTGCATTGACTTCTTTGGTCATTTGTAATCGTGCTCTTTGGTATTCACTAGCACCGGCAGGCATCACTTGGTCACTATGCACAACACCGGTAACCCCTTCAATGTCTGCGGAAATATAGATTCGCATGGCATCATCACTCTCTTTCTTTCTGTTCTAAAATCTCCTTGTCTTATTCCACGAAGAAGGGAAAAGTCCTGCCCGCGATGAAGTAAGCCGAAGAAATATGAGGGGGATACTTATGAAGAAAGTGATGATTTATACCGATGGAGCTTGTTCGGGTAATCCCGGTCCGGGAGGTTGGGGAGCCGTGCTACTGTATAACGAAAATCGAAAAGAAATATCCGGTGGAGAGACGCCTTCCACGAACAATCGCATGGAAATCATGGCGGCCATTGCGGCACTGGAGTCCTTGAAAGAAGCTTGTGAAGTCGATTTATATAGCGATTCTGCGTATTTGGTCAATGCTTTTAAGCAGGAATGGTTAGAGAATTGGCAAAGAAACGGGTGGAAGACCAGCAAAAAGCAGCCGGTCGAGAATCAGGATCTATGGCAACGGCTCTCGCAGCAAACAAAGAAGCACAAAGTGACGTGGCACAAAGTCAAAGGGCACGCAGAGAATAAAGAGAATAATCGTTGCGATGAATTAGCCAGAGCAGCCATCGCCAATTTGGGGGTGCTTTCATGATTGTGACTGCTGCGATTATTCGTAATTTATGTGGTGAGATTCTCATCTGCCAGAGACCGGAGAATAAATCTTGCCCCCTATTATGGGAGTTTCCAGGAGGAAAATTGGAAAAGGGTGAAACACTTCAGGAATGCTTAGCCAGAGAGTGTATGGAAGAGTTGGGCATTGAGATTGAGGTGCAAACAGAGATCGGTGTGACGAACTATCGTTACCCAACATTCGAGGTGGAGATTCACTTCTTTGAATCGAAGCTCATTGCTGGTTATCCCCGTGGAATAGAGCATAAGCAAATTGTTTGGGTAGCTACAAATCAATTGCTAGATTATGAGTTTTGCCCGGCAGATATCGAAATTTTACATAAATTAGCCTAATAGATAAAGTCGGAACGACAATAGAAAGTCGCTCCGACTTTATTAAATTTTCCAATAAAACAGAAAAAAGCAGGATAATTCGATGGAAAAAGAGTAATGTACCAAAGAAAAAAAGCACAGAGTTTTCACGATAAAGGAGACGATTGGTATGCTTAGAAGAATGAGACGATTACTTGCTTGGGGGTTCCTTGTCTTGGCTTTGTTTTTATGCTCTGGGCTTGTGACAGCCGGAGAAGATTTATCATTAACTTTGTCTCAAGGCACGATTGAACAGGGAAAAGTGACAGTCAATGGAACTTTTTCGGGCTCGTTGGAGGGTAGGCAATTATTGTTGGCTGTCTATGATATCGATGGTAAAATGACAGAAATTGTGGCCATTGCTCCGAGTGGTGAGCAAGGACAATGGAGTCAGCAGTTGAATGCACCTTCCGCCATTTCCGGATTAAAAGCATTTTTGCTAGATACCAATGCAAAACCTGTACTGGACTCCCAGGGTTTGCATCGTAGTGCTATGGTATTGAAGATTGGTTCTGCCGGAACCTATTCTGGGTATTACGAAGAAGTACAAGTGTTGCCCTCCGTAACGGGTGAAATCATATTGGAAGATATGCAAGTTCGTGGGAATCTAACCATAGCAGCAGCTCAAAAAGTAATCCTTAAGGGAAATTCTTTGGTTTCTGGTACACTAAAATTGCAGAAAACCAGCGGTTCACCAACAGAGGTGGTGTTGCTGGGGAATAGCCATGTCAATCAGCTGGAGAATACGGGCGCAGCAGGAGCTGTCTTCCTAAGTTTAACTACGATTGAAACCAGTGTACTCACCGTCTTATCGCAAGAAAATTTACAACTGATTAACACTTCCGTGGGTACGCTAACCTTAGAAGCGAGGCAGGCGCAGCAATTGAAGTTTGGCATGAGTTCCGGAGAAGTGGAACAGGTTTTTGTGAAAGCCAAATCCGGAGCAACACCTACCGGTGCAACATTGTCTGTACAGGTTGAGGGATATACCAACCCGGTTACCAAATTTCAAACCGAAATGACTGCTCAAAACTTATTGGGTAGTGATGTTTTTCATATTGATGGTGAAGTGGTCAATAACATGACTTCCGAGATTCCAGTGACGTTACAAGGAATTTCTCAATGGGGTGTCCTAAATGCGTCAGCATCGCTTACTGCCGATAGTTCAGCAGTGATCCAATCTCTAACCTCTTCAGCAGATATGGAAGTTAAAGGCGTCTTAAATTATGGGAAAGCGGTCAAATTAACCGATAAAGAGGCTCCTGATTTTACTTTACTGGGGAGTGGCACCAGCACGTTAACTGGAACCATAGACGTTCTCACTTTAGGTGGGACCGTCACCGGTGTGTTAACGGACGATAATGGTACTGCGTACTCGGTTGGCTCGGTAATTCTGCAATCGGAAGCTACCGTGAATCCTTCTGCTTTAGAGTTTAATCTTCTCAATATTCCCAATTGGAGTCCGTCGTTCTCAGCGATGCCCGGGGGTTCCATTGGTGGATTAACCACTCTCGGAAGTGGACAAATTGGTTCTGTACTACTGATGCAAGGAATCGATGCTCCACCACCTCCTGTTATTTTTGGTAGTGGTCTACTCGTAGGTTCGTTGCAGTTTGGTAATGGAAGTTCAGCAGATGTGACCTTTGGAATTGGAAGCACATTGGGAAGTCTAATCAACCAGTCCCCTGTGCCCTCTACCTTGAGTTTCCCTCCAGGTTTCTCGCCAAGCCAATTGATTGGGCAGTACGCCGATACCAACCAAAACAACCGCATTACCGTGCGCATTGGCAATGAGGAGCAGGTATTGGAGAGAAATACCACCATTGTACCGATATCTCTGAAAATAATAACAGGACCAGAACGTTTTGGATGGGTGGGAGAGCGCTCCGATCAATTCTTAAGGCAAATGACCGTCGAGTTGCAGTACCAATTACTCAATTCTAGTACCGGAATAGCATCGGAGACGATGACCAATACTCTACATGTTAATTCCGATGAGTTTTCGGTGACTCCCTCGGTGTTGGCCCAAACAGGTTCTCAGAACATACAGATAAAGCATAACACAACCGGACTGACGGTTTCTTCAACCATATTGGTATATGAAAGCTCGACTTCTGTGGTTCATATGGCATTTACTAGACAACCATATGTCATTCGTACTTCGAGTGGTAGTGGCATTTTAGCAGGTGGGAAGATATCGGGAGTGTATGTCGATGGTCAGAGATTTGATATACAAATCTACGATATGGATGGTGTTAAAGTAGGTCCAATTGAATGTGCACCTAGAAGTTTTGACAGTAGATCATCGGGTAGCCAGAGAATCATAGCTACTTACAATGGAGCCAGTGCGAGTGCGTATATCGATATTGGTAGCGCAAAAACCTGGGGGATCGGGTTAAGGCAAAGTGCACTAGATGAAATTGCGACATGGGAAGCAAGGATTAACGATTATATGGACCCTGACAAGATGTATTTGTCTAGTTTCATAAGTAGTGCTCAATTTAAGATTAGTCAATCCACTTCGGAGAGAGAGATTATCAATGAACTCGATTTTTTCCGAATAAGACTAAGAAGCTTAAGAACACTAGCAGAACGTACCAATGAAACCCTTCGAACAGCTAAACTTGCTGCGATTCAGCAGATCATGGATTATTGGCCAGCAAAACCGGAAGGGGGAACCTATGGTTCTCTCGATTATTCCAGTGTGAGTCAGCGAGCCATAGAGAATGTTCGCATTGACTGGCGTTCTCAAGTGGAATCTGCGGAAATATTGGCTCAAATAGAGGGAACCACCGAGAATCCAGGCATGGTGGCGCGAGCCAAAACCGCCATTGACGCCATTGCGCGCAAAGGCGATGATTTGAACACCACATTATCTCGCTTTGGTAATACTCCAATTTTGTACTTGACACGCTCTGAAGGGTTGTCGGAAGTTCTTCAAGCTGCCATGGTGCGGGATGCGGTTTATCGTGACTTGTTGCTTTTGGGTGGCGAACCTTCCTGGAAGGTTGTGTGCGTACGTAACAGCGAAACGTCGTATTCCATCGCTCTTGAAGGGGCAGAAAGTGCAATCAGCACACCCAAAGCCTTCACCGTACAATGGAATATTTGGGAGACAAGAGGCACAGTACTTTCAGAGCTCTATGGAAAATTGAAAGTGGAGTATCCAAACTGGACACTTGCTGCGGATGTTCAAACTGCAACCATAAATACACTGGTTGATGCAGTCAACATGACGGAGTCCGAAAAAGAAGCATTTGCTTTCTTTGCCTACCACGGTATTATAAGAGGAACGGCTCAAGTGGGAACCAAGTTGCAAATGAGCCCGAACGAGTGGATGACACGTGGACAGTATACGTTGCTACTGGAGCGGTTGATGGAACACTGGATGTTGAATGTTTCCACTGCCTTTGTAGACCCTGTGCTCGACGGGAATGCCTTGCTAGCTAGCGCTACAGGGGATGAGGTTGAAGTTGCCAATACAGCATTTGTTACGACCATAAAACCCTTGCTACGCTTGGTCGCCTCTTATGAGGACTTGCCAGGTGCTCTTAACGATGCTTCTGTTCAAACGATTCTTTTGCAGGGACAAATCGACTTGCCAGCTAGAGAAGAGTCACGCAAAAACATTGTTGTGCAAAAGAATGCTCATTTGACGATCCATAGTAACTTCGGTCTCACGTTAAAAGAGCAAGCAAAATTGTTGCTTCAGGGAAGTTTAACAAACTTTGGTGAAATACATTTGGATCCTGATACACAGTTTGTTAGTGTACCGGGTGCCATGCTGAACAACCAAGCTCGGTTTGTCAGTTTTGGTGGAGTCGTACTCGAAGGTGTATTGAATCCCAATCTACACAATATAGAGTATCATTCATTAGCAACCCGTATGAATGTGTTAGAAGGGTTATATGAGCACTTCCGTGAAGGATATGGCTTCATCACACCCAATGCTGCAGATGTAGAAAACTATGCTCTCATCTACGCCGATTGGAACGAGGTGCAGGCACAAGAAACCATGGCTTGGATTCTCTGCAATGGTATATACGATGGAACTCTTATCCCCAATAGCAACGACAAAGTACTCGCAGCGAATGCTCGCTTAAATCGAGCAGAAATTGCGGAAGTACTCTATGCGT
>CAZUUR010000023.1:0-9914 GCA_964622815.1 uncultured Oscillospiraceae bacterium
GACTGCGCCGCAGTCGATCTTGGCGAAAAGCTTGCCATTTTATCAACCGACCCTATAACCTCGGCAAGTAATTACCTTGGCAGGCTAACCGTGCACGTAAGCTGCAACGATGCTGCCGCAGCCGGCGCAGAGCCTGTGGGCTTGTTGGTAACGCTTTTATTGCCCCCAAGCGCCACAGAAGAGCTTATTGCAAAAATTGCCGATGACCTCAGTGCCGCCGCTGCTGAAGCGAATGTGGAAATAATAGGCGGTCATACGGAGGTAACTTCTTCAGTAACGCGTCCCGTTACCTGCGCAACAGTACTTGCAAAAGCGGCAAAACGAGGCATATTAAAGCCCGGCGGAATGACAGAGGGGAACGATATTGTTATAACAAAGCACGCCTGCATAGAGGGCACCGCAGTGATCGCGTCAGACTTTGCGGATAAGCTAAGCTTTTTAAGCCGAGATGAGCTTGACGAGGCTATTGGCTATCTCTCACAGGTGAGTGTGGTAAAAGAAGGGCTTTACGCTATTGAGCACGGCGCAACCGCCATGCACGACATAACGGAGGGCGGAATACTGGGCGCGGCGTATGAAATGGCATATTCGGCAAACTGCGGCATGACGCTTGAAAAAAACGCCGTTCCGCTTACCCAAGTGACACAAAAAATCACCGAAGCGCTAAAGATAAACCCATATAAACTGCTTTCGAGCGGTTCAATGCTCATTTCATGTGAAAATGGAGCGGAGCTAGTCGCCGGATTAGCTAATATTGGAGTTAAAGCAACAGTCATAGGTAAGGCAAGCAAAACCAAGGATAACACCGTCTACTTTGACGGTGAACCCGTTGAGCCGCCGCAGGCCGACGAATTATACAAGCTATAAAAAAGCCTTGCAATAGCATCTAAGTGTGTGTTATAATCGCGCTTGTGAAAATGGGCGGTCCAATGCGGGATATATTTGCCTGTAAGAACGTCCGAAAGAAAGGAAAATAAAAATGGACATCATCAGAGAGCTCGAAAAAGAGCAGATCAGAACAGACCTTCCCAAGATTCAGATAGGCGACACCGTTCGCGTATTCGTGAAGGTTATCGAAGGCTCGCGCGAGAGACTTCAGAACTTTGAGGGCATAGTCATCAAAGAGCAGGGCGGCGGAATCCGCAAATCCTTTACCGTTCGCAGGGTTTCCTATGGCGTAGGCGTTGAAAGGACTTTCCCGTACAACAGCCCTCGCATCGGTCGTATTGAAATAGTCCGTCATGGCCGCGTACGCAGAGCTAAGCTCTATTACCTGCGCGATCGCGTAGGTAAGGCGGCGAAGGTCGTTGAGCGCATAGTAGAGAAAAAAGACAAATAAAATGAAAAAAGCCCCCAAAGAAATTTGGGGGCTTACTGTTAGGTGAAAAGTTTGAAAGCAACTTTCAAACTAGCGTTTTGAGGCTTTCGTCGCGGAGAGCAAACGAATAGCTGTGCTATTCGTCGAGACGATTTTGCCTGCGCAAAACCTGCCTCAATTCCCAATTTCAACCTACGGTTCAAATTTTGAAGGGATGCTTTCGTAAACGAAAGCAATGGTCATAAAAATGCTTATTCAATGGTATCCAGGGCACATGGCGAAAGCCAAGAAAATGCTAGCTGAAAACTTGAAGCTGATAGACGTTGTCATTGAGCTGGTGGACGCAAGAGCGCCTCTGGCCACACGCAACCCGGACTTTGATTCGCTGTTCTCCCAAAAGCAGCGGGTGATTTTTCTAAATAAAAGCGATCTCGCCTCCGATACGGAAACAAAAAAATGGATAGCGCATTATAAATCCATGGGCATAAACGCCATGCCTTTTGTTTCAACAAGCGCGGCAAAGCGCAAAGCTGCGCTTGAGCTAATTGAAAAAGCTGCCAGCGCTAAAGTGGAACGTCTTAAAGAAAAAGGCGTACATAAGACCGTGCGCGCGATGGTAGTTGGTATACCAAACGTTGGTAAATCCACCTTTATTAACAGAATAGCGGGGGAGTCCCGCGCACAGGTTGGCGATAAGCCTGGCGTTACAAAAAGCAAGCAATGGGTGAAAATAACGCCATACTTGGAGCTTATGGACACCCCCGGCCTATTATGGCCTAAGCTTGAAGATGAGGTTCTAGCACGCCACCTTGCCTATATTGGCTCGATAAAGGACGATATAATGGATACCGAGCAGTTAGCATCTTGTTTACTGGCGGATTTAAACAGCCTTTGCCACGAGCAGCTTGCCGCCCGTTATTCAAAAATTGAAGAAAATACGCCAATGAATGAAATGCTTGAAGCCGTTTGCAGATCTCGCGGCTTTATCCTGCCCGGTAACGCATTGGATATTGAGCGCGCCTCGCGAATAACGCTTGACGAGTACAGAGCCGGAAAAATTGCAAAGGTCACGTTTGATAAGGCGGTGGAATGATGGCTCGCAGCAAGGCGGAAGAACAGGCGCGGCTAGCGGCGCTCACGGAATATGAACATGCATTTTGGGATAAAGGCTTGCTGGTAGGCGGCATGGACGAGGTAGGGCGCGGTCCTCTGGCGGGGCCTGTGGTGGCTGCGTATATTGTCATGCCAAAAGACCCGCTTATAGAATATGTAAACGATTCAAAAAAGCTTTCGCAAAAAAAGCGCGAACAGCTTTATCCACTTTTAAAGGAACAGGCTGTATTTTGTACAACCGCAAGCGCAAGCCATAATGAGATTGATGAAATGAATATTCTTCAAGCAACAAAGCTCGCGTTTAAACGTGCTTTTGAGCTGTCTACAAGCACTGTGGCAGACGTGCTTGTAGATGCGGTAAAAGGGCTTGATATAAGCGCTGTACAGCACCCCTTAATCCATGGTGACGCGCTGAGTTATTCTATAGCCGCGGCTTCTATAATTGCAAAGGTTGAGCGCGATAATTATATGACCGAGCTCGATAAGGAATATCCGCAATACGGATTTGCAAGAAATAAGGGGTACGGCACGGCGGAGCATATAAAGGCTTTAAAGGAATTTGGGCCATGCCCATATCACAGAAGAAGTTTCGTTAGGAATTTTATTGAGGAAAAACAATGAATGCCACTTGATATAGACAAGAGAATTTTGAAAGTAACTTCCAAACTAGCGTTTTGAGACTTTCGTCGCGCAAGGCGCGACGATTCTGAAGCAAAACCTGCCTCGATTCCGACGGAGGGATGCTTTCGTAAAGGAAAGCAATAGTCATAATTATGAACAACCAACAATCAGGACAACTTGGCGAACAACGCGCTGAACAAGCGCTTTTAAGCAAGGGCTATTCGCTCATTGCTCGCAATTATCGTGCGCTCAAGTGTGAAATAGACCTTATCATGCGCGACAAAACAAACAATGCGATAGTATTCATAGAAGTAAAGTCTAGAAGCACGCTTGCGCACGGCGGCGGTGCAGAGGCTGTAACCAGGGGAAAGCAGCGCAACATTATAAAGGCCGCAAGCTTCTACCTTATGAAAAATGATCTATTCAACGAAAACATACGCTTTGACGTAGTCGAAGTCGATTTGTTAAGCGCACAAGTCAACCATATCGTGAATGCTTTTTATTGATTTGTTAATAATGACATAAGGACTTATATCTAATGGCAAAATGTGTTATTCTAATATTCATAAACTGTTTGTGAGGGTTGAAATGCGAAAAGCTGCTGCTGCATGTTTATTGATATTGCTGTTGCTTATGCCGGCGATTGGGTTGGCGGAAACCGATTTGATTGGCGACGGAGGTTTTGAAAACCACGCCGAAGCAGACGTATTCGGCGAATGGTATTACGAATCTTGGCTTGAAGGCGGTGACGAAACGATTGCCGGCGTTGACGAAAGCGGCGTTGAGGGGGCTTGCGCGCACATAGCGTCGCAAGAAGCCAACGACGCGCGTTTTTGCCAAACAATAACTGTTGAGCCTAACAGCTACTATAATTTTTCCTGCTTCATTAAAACCGCTAATATTGAGGGCGGCGCAGGCGCAAACATTTCAGTTTTGGATACGTTTGCCGCGTCATACGGATTATTAGGAACAAATGATTGGCAATACGTTGAATTTGTTGGTCAAACTGGAGCTAAGCAAACTCAGCTAACTGTATGCATCAGATTAGGCGGATACGGCGCGCTTTCAAGCGGAGAAGCTTGGTTTGATGATTTTAGCATGGTTAAGCTTGATTCATTTCTTGGCGACGCATACTCGCTTGACTCGCTTGACGCAAGCTATTATGACGCTCAGCAGACACAAACCGACGATTCCACGCTTCCAAGCATAAACGCAATACTTCTGCTGCCCGTGGTAATTGCTTTTGCCGGGCTTGCCGTATATCAGCTTTTTATAGTTAAAAAGCCGCGCGAGCTTAAAAAGGCGGGTACTTTTGAAGCCTTGCTATTGCCGATGCTGATTATAGCTATATTAGTAAGGCTCATAACCGCCTGTTTCGTATATGGTCATTCCACAGATATGAACTGCTTCATGGCATGGGCAAATATACTTTCAAAAACTAAGCTTGATACATTTTACACCTCCGGCATATTTGCGGACTACCCTCCGGGATATATGTATGTGCTGCTGCTAATAGGCAATATTGCCAATTTATTTGGTGTTCCATACGGCGGTACTTTATACGCAATACTTATAAAGCTTCCAGCTATATTAGCCGACGCCGCTGCCGCATACATGATATATTCATTAGCGAAAAAAACGCTTAATGAAAAGATGTCATTTATTTTAGCATGTGTTGTAGCGTTTAATCCACTTATGATATTTATCTCCGGCGGTTGGGGACAGATAGACCAAATATTAGCCGTTTTACTGCTCGCGGTAGTGTTCTTATTCAATAAGCGAAAGTATATCGCAGCCGGAGCCATATTCGGCATAGCAATATTGCTAAAGCCGCAGGCGCTTATGGCAGGCCCTATCTTGGCCATAGCATACTTTGCCGCAATAGCGGATAATAAGCCCTGGTGGAAAACGACACTTAAAGTATTAGCGGCCGTTGTGTGTGCAGTGGCTGTAATATTCTTGGCGTCGCTTCCTTTCAAGGGCGAACAGGACGTTTTTTGGGTGCTCAGCAAATATTTTTCCACCGCGACCTCATATCCTTACGCAAGCGTAGAGGCTTTTAACCTCATGGCGCTAATTGGAGGCAACTGGACAAGCGCAAGCGAACCGTTATTCATCTTTACCTATGGGCAGTTAGGCACGGTATTGATCGCCGTTTCAACCATATTCGCCGCAATAGCATATTTAAAAGGCCGTAAGCGCAGTGAGGGCTGCTTGACAATGATGCTCGCTTTTTCGCTTTGCGCCTATCACATGCTGGGGCAATATATGCATGAGCGTTATTTGTTCCCCGCATTACTGCTCATTCTCGCGGCGTATGCGATATATAAGGATAAGCGGCTTTTCGTATCCTTCGTTTGGCTTTGCGCGGCGGCAATGTTCAATGCGCTCGCCGCTTTCCAAATAGTTGACCATCAAGGGGCAAGAGGCCTTGCGTACGACTATATTACCGTATTCGGCTCACTTTTGAGCCTTTCAGGATTTGGATACTTCGCTTATGCGGTAAGCGACATAACTCTGCGTGGCAATATAATGCCTTCATTTACTGAACCCCGCGCTATAAAATTGTTTACACCAATAAAGCTTGAGGTAAACGATAAATCACGCTTTAGCAAGCGCGACAAGCTATATTGCATCATACTCACCGCAGTATATGCGGCAGTTGCGCTTTTAAATCTTGGCTCCTCCGTTGCACCTGAAACATATTGGACTGGCGAAACGGGCGATTATGTGAGGATAGAGTTTAGCCAAGAGCATAGAATATCAAAAATGAAGGTGTTTGGCGGCTTATATACCGGCAGCATTTATGTGGCTTCGGATAATGATTTATGGGTAACATACGATCAAGTGAACGACGATATGTTCAGGTGGAAGGATGTTGATTGCTCAAACATCACAACCAAATCGCTTAGTTTAACCGTAACCTCGGGGCAGATATGGCTCAACGAAATCGCATTTATTGATTCCGATGGCAACATGCTTGATTTCACCGTTGACGATGGAGCAAAAGCCTTGTGTGATGAGCAGCACACCGTACCCGCGCAGGCTTCATACCTTAACGGCATGTATTTTGACGAACTTTATCACGCAAGAACGGCTTACGAACATTTAAACGGCATAAAGCCATACGAAAACTCGCACCCGCCGCTTGGTAAGGTGTTTATCATGTTGGGCATAGCTCTCTTTGGCATGAACGCGTTTGGCTGGCGAATTATCGGCACGCTATTTGGCATAGGTATGGTGCCTATAATGTATGCGTTTGCAAAGCGCTTGCTCAAGGATACCAACTATGCACTATTAACTGCGGCGCTATTCGCTTTTGATTTTATGCATTTTACGCAAACGCGAATAGCTACAATAGACGTCTACGGGGTTTTCTTCATAATATTGATGTTTTATTTCATTTATCGCTATTATGAGCTTAATTTCAATGTTGACGGGCTAAGAAAAACCCTAAAACCGCTTGCTCTTTCAGGCGTATTCTTCGCATTGGGCGCGGCTTCAAAATGGATTTGCATATATGCAGGACTTGGACTTGCCGTGCTGCTATTTACTTCGCTCACCAAGCGATATATTGAATACAAGCGCGGCGATGGCGGCGACGCAAAGGTCTTTTGGGGCAATGTGATAAAAACCTTGCTATGGTGCTGCGTTTTCTTTGTTGCACTGCCGGTAGCGGTATATCTATTATCATATATTCCATATTATCTATGCAGCGAGCCATATAACCTTGAAGGGGTATGGGGCGTACAGGAATTTATGTTCAATTACCACAGCAACCTTACCGATACGCACCCATATCAATCGCCATGGTGGCAATGGCCCGCAATGCTAAGGCCTATTTGGTACTATGTAAATTATGATTTAGGGCCTGAAAAGATTTCCACCATATCCGCAATGGGCAATCCTGCTGTGTGGTGGGTATGCCTTGCAGGCACAGTGCTTTTCGTGCTTAAGCTTATAAGGCGCAAGATCAAATGGAATGACGGGCTTTTAGTGCTGTTAATAGGCGTTGCGGCAAACTTTATGCCGTGGATGCTTATTTCTCGCGCCACATTTATTTACCATTACTTCGCTACAGTACCCTTTATATTGCTCTGCACCGTTTATTTAGTTAAAAGCGCGGAGGATAGCGGCAAATTACCTTGGTATGCCAAATGGATATGGCTTGGCGCTGCAATAGTGTTGTTTGGCATATTCTATCCGGTTATCTCCGGACTGCCGTGCGACAAAAACTACGTTAAAATGCTTGAATGGCTACCCGGATGGACATTCTTAGGTGTGTAAACGATGAAGAATTTAGGTAAAAGCATTATTCAATTTATCAAGTTCAATGTGGTCGGCGTGTTGAACACGCTCGTCGATTTTGGCGTTTATACGCTATTGACATCACTTGGTCTAAATAATCTGATAGCTCAATGCATTTCATATACATGCGGAATGCTCAATAGCTATCTATTTAACACATTATGGACATTTAGAGTAGAGAAGCAACGAACGCTATCTGAATTTATTAAATTTGCATGTGTAAATCTTGTTTCACTTGGCGCTTCGCTTGGCATGTTGTATATTTGCAAAAATTGGTTTATGATTGAAAATGACATATTATCCAAGCTTATTGCAACACCCATTTCAATGGCGGTAAACTTTATAGGCAATAAGCTGTTCGTATTTCAAAAAAAAGAAATTAAGTAGAGGGCAATTATGCTATCGAGTGTGAAAAGCTTCGGGCTAATGGGACTTAGCGGTTATCCTGTCACGATTGAAGTGGATATTTCGCCGGGGCTGCCCGGGTATGAAACCGTCGGACTGCCGGATGCCGCGGTGCGCGAATCAAAGGATCGCGTTCGTTCGGCGATAAAAAACACCGGATTAACCTATCCTATGACACATATAACGGTTAATCTCGCTCCGGCTGATCTAAAAAAAGAAGGTTCAGTTTACGATCTGCCCATAGCTATTGGTCTTCTTGTAGCCTCTAAACAGCTTTCTAACGATAAACAACTCGATTCAATATTATTACTTGGCGAGTTGGCGCTTGACGGTTCGCTGCGCGGCGTCGCAGGAATACTGCCCATGGTTATTGGCGCGCTTGAGCACAAAATAAAGGCGGTTATCGTGCCGCGCGAAAATGCTCAAGAGGCGGCGTTTGTGCACGGTTTAGATGTGCTTGCGGCTGATTCATTATCTCAGGTGGTGGCACATCTTAAAGGTGAGGCGCTGATTACACCGTGCGAGCATACCACATGGAATAATCAATCGCCAAATACATACGTCGATTTCTCTGAAATAAAAGGCCAGCAAGGTGCAAAACGTGCTGCTGAGGTCGCCGTGGCGGGACATCATAATCTGCTGCTCATAGGAACGCCGGGTTCTGGAAAAACAATGCTTGCACGAAGCATACCGTCTATACTGCCAAAACTGACATTTGAAGAAGCGCTGGAAATAACAAAAATCCATTCTGTCACAGGTGTGCTAAAAGCAAGCGGTGGAATAATCGAAGAACGCCCTTTTAGGTCGCCCCATCATTCCGCGTCGTCTGTGGCAATAGTCGGCGGAGGGGCCAAAGCTACGCCGGGCGAAATAAGTTTGGCTCATTACGGGGTGCTGTTTTTAGACGAGCTGCCGGAATTTCAAAAGCCTGTGCTCGAAGCGCTGCGCCAACCGCTGGAAGACGGATTTGTTTCCATCACTCGCGCGGCGGCAAAATCACAGTATCCCGCCAATTTTATGCTCGTGGCGGCAATGAACCCTTGCCCGTGCGGGAATTACGGCTCAAGAATAAACGAATGCAGATGTTCACCCATTCAGATTTCAAGGTATCGAAACAAAATCTCGGGACCTCTTTTAGACAGGCTAGACCTTCATGTGGAAATGTCCGAAGTGGAGTATTCCGATATTTCTTCTAAGGCTTCAGGCGAAGCTTCCATTGTGGTGCGTGAACGCGTGGAACGCGCACGTCAGAAGCAGCGCGCAAGATACCTAAACAGCGGGATTCTTTTTAACGCGCAGCTAAACGGCGCTCAAATTGAGCGCTATTGCGTTATGGAAGCCAAGGCCGAAAGCATATTGCATAAAGCGTTTCAGGCATATAAGCTAAGCGCTCGCGCATATAGCCGCATATTAAAGGTTTCAAGAACTATTGCTGATCTTGACGACAGCGATACAATATTGGCAAAGCATGTTGCCGAAGCGGTACAATACAGGAGTCTTGACAGTAAGTATTGGGGGAGTTGAATATGGACGCATTGGAAAGAAGGCGCTATCTTTTGTGGCTAAGCTTTGCAATAGGCAGCGACCATAAAAAATATCACGCACTGTTAAGCGATTGCCAAGGCGATCCTTACGAGGTGTTCAAAGCGGCACAACAAGGCAGCTTAGCGCGGCTCAACAGCGTCCCTGCAAAAGCCGCGTCTATCAAAAAATTTGCCACGGAAACATTTATTGATAAATGCTTGGCGAGGCTTAATTCACTCAATATTAACATCGCTTCTTTTGAAGACGATGAGTATCCATATTTACTCAAGCAAATCGAGCAGCCGCCGTCAGCCTTATATTACCGAGGCATATTAAAAGGCGACATGCCCTTGCCAATAGCGCTAATAGGTTCACGAACCCCGTCTGACTATGCTATGCGCGCAACATATACTATGGCAAAGGATTTAGCCGAGCAGGGCGTTACAATTATATCCGGCATGGCATACGGGCTAGACGGTCAAGCCGCCTTAGGGGCGCTGAGCGCGAAAAACAACGATTACCCCACCATAGCTGTGCTCGGGAGCGGCGTTGATGTTGTATATCCGGCGTCTAACAGAAGAATCTACAATAAAATAATCGACCAAGGCTGCGCTGTCGTATCCGA
>CAZUUR010000023.1:9924-13647 GCA_964622815.1 uncultured Oscillospiraceae bacterium
GAATTTATGCCGGGCAGCGAACCTGAGCGGCATAATTTCGTGCAGCGCAATCGTGTTATAAGCGGCATGGCAAAGGGTGTTATTGTTGCGGAAGCCAAGCAGAAAAGCGGCACCTTCATAACTGTCGATTTTGCCTTAGATCAGGGCAAGGATATTTTCGTTATGCCCGGAAGAATATATGACACCAAATGCATCGGCAGTAACGCGTTGATAAGAGACGGCAACGGCGCAATGGTGCTTTCAGCCGACGACGTTCTATTTGAATATGGCTTATCCACCGCTCAGCGCAGCGCTGAAAGGGTGCTCCCATTGGTGCTTCCGCCAGAGCAAGCAAAGATTTACTCTTTATTAGTAAATGGCGAAAAATCCTTTGACGAATTATGCACTTTATGCGAAGTGTGCGCACAGGAACTTAATTCCACCTTGACAGACATGGAATTATCAGGAATAATTAAGCAGTCGTCCGGACGTGTGTACTATGTCTAAACGGCTATAAATGTTATTTGGTAAATTATTGGAGGATACGAAATGTCGGAAATGCTGGTTATCGTTGAGTCGCCCGCAAAGGCAAAGACGATTGGCAAATTTCTAGGAAAGAATTATAAAGTTGTCGCGTCGAACGGTCATGTAAGAGACCTGCCCAAAAGCCAACTCGGCGTAGACGTAGAACATGACTTTGAGCCAAAGTATATTACACTTCGCGGTCGAGGCGACGTGCTTGATAAAATCAGGAAGGAAGCCAAAACGGCTAAGAAAGTGTACCTCGCAACCGACCCTGATATGGAGGGCGAGGCTATTTCGTGGCATCTTTCCAAAATATTGAAGCTTGACGAGAAGTCAAAGTGCCGCATAGTTTTTAATGAAATAACATCGTCAACAGTTAAAAACTCGGTCAAGGCGGCGCGCTGTATAGACATGGCTCTTGTTGACGCGCAGCAGGCACGCCGTATACTCGACAGGCTTGTTGGATATAAAATAAGCCCGATACTTTGGGCTAAGGTGCGCAAAGGGCTGTCGGCTGGACGTGTTCAATCCGTAGCCACCAGAATACTCTGCGATCGTGAGCAGGAAATAATGGATTTTATTCCGGAGGAATACTGGACAGTTACTGCCCAGCTATCATCTTCCGCACAAAAAAAGCCTATCAGCGCAAAATTTTATGGTTATAACGGCAAAAAGGCCGAGCTTCATAATGAAAGTGATGCAACCGAGGCCATAACGCGCTGCGAAGGATACGATCATATCGTAAGCGATGTGAAGATAACACAAAAGAGCAAGCATGCTCCCGCACCGTTTACAACCAGCAGTATGCAGCAGGAAGCTTCAAGAAAGCTCAGCTTTACTTCAAAGCTAACAATGCTTGTCGCACAGCAGCTTTATGAGGGTATAGATTTACAGGGTAAGGGTTCTACGGGATTGATTACATATATGCGTACTGATTCTGTAAGAATTTCTTCCGAAGCGCAGGACAAGGCAAGAGAAGTGATAGCCGGACAATACGGCGAAAAATACGTTCCTGAGAAGCCAAACATATACCAAGGCCGAAAAGGCGCACAGGACGCACACGAGGCCATTCGCCCCACCGATCCTTCACTTACTCCGCAATCGGTAAAGGCGTCGCTCAATAACAATCAGTATAAGCTTTACAAGCTCATTTATGAGCGCTTTATCGCAAGCCAAATGACGGAGGCGCAATATGAAAACAGCGCCGTCATTTTAGATGCAAACGGCTGCACCTTTAAGGTGAACGGCGTGCGCACCTTGTTTGACGGTTATACTGCCGTTTATACCGAGGGTCGTGACGACGTTGAAGAAAAAGATGTTTCTCTTCCAAAGCTCGCCGTGGGCGATATACTTAAAGCCGCTAAATATGATAAAGAGCAGCATTTTACTCAGCCACCCATGCGTTATACCGAAGCTACGCTCGTAAAAACGCTTGAAGAAAAAGGAATAGGCCGCCCGAGCACGTATTCACCTACAATAAGCACCATACTTGACAGGGGCTATGTGCGACGCGAAAAGAAGCAGCTTGTTCCAACCGAGCTTGGTTTCATCGTTACCCAAATGATGAAAGAAAATTTTGAGAAAATAGTGGACGTTAAGTTTACCGCCGAAATGGAAAGTCAACTTGATCTTATAAAAGACGGCGATGAAAAGTGGACAAATGTTATAAGCGAATTTTATACACCTTTTGAGAAAACTGTTGAAAAGGCTTCGGAAAACATCGAAAGGGTAAAAGTGCCTGACGAAGTGTCCGATATACAATGTGAAAAATGCGGCGCAATGATGGTATATAAAATGAGCCGGTTTGGGAGATTTCTCGCTTGTCCAAATTTCCCAGAATGCAGAAACACAAAAACCATTGTTGAAAAGCTTGGCGTAATATGTCCAAAGTGCGGGGCTCAGCTTATAAAGCGCAAATCCAAGCGCGGCAAAACGTTCTATGGCTGTGAAAACTATCCACAGTGCGATTTTGTGTCTTGGGATAGGCCTGCCAAAGATAATTGTCCCAAGTGCGGCTCGATGATGGTTCAAAAAATGGGGCAACACGGCGGATACACTATATGCACAAATAAAGAATGCGCATTTGTTGTAAGACCGCAAAAGAAGGGCAGTGAACAGGGGAATGACGATGCCAAATAAAGAGCCCGTAACAATTATCGGCGCAGGGCTTGCAGGCTCGGAAGCCGCGTTTCAATTAGCGAAACGCGGCTTATTCGTAAAGCTTATTGATATGAAGCCTATAAAAAAATCACCAGCGCATAAGAGCGATGACTTATGTGAGCTCGTATGCTCAAATTCTTTGCGCTCTGACAGGCTTCAAAATGGCGCGGGCTTGCTCAAGGAAGAGATGCGCCGCTTGGATTCACTTGTAATGTCATGCGCCGAGGCTACACGGGTGGACGCCGGAGGCGCGCTGGCCGTTGATAGGGAAGGCTTCGCAAAAGAAGTGACAAGAAGGCTTCGGGAGAATAAAAACATAGAAATCGTATCCGAAGAGATGAAGTCTTTGCCGGACGTGCCCACAATTATCGCAACCGGCCCATTAAGCACCGGCGCACTTATGGAAGATATTGAGAGATTGTTTGGGGAAGGCTTGCATTTTTACGATGCCGCCGCTCCCATAATAACGGCCGATTCGATTGATATGACTAAAGCATATAAGGCCACCCGTTACGGCCACGGAAATGACGATTATATTAACTGTGCCATGAACGCAGAGCAGTATTTTGAATTTATTAGAGCAATAACAACAGCTCAATGCGTAGAATTGCATGAATTTGAAACGCCGCGCGTATTTGAAGGCTGCATGCCAGTTGAAATAATGGCGAAGCGTGGCGACATGACGCTTGCCTTCGGACCGCTGCGTCCCGTTGGGTTAAATGACCCGCGCACTGGACAGCGCCCATTCGCGGTTGTACAGCTCAGGCAGGATGATGCCGCCGGTACTTTATATAATATAGTCGGTTTTCAAACCAACTTGAAATACTCCGAGCAAAAACGAGTGTTTTCTATGATACCGGGGCTTGAAAACGCCAGCTTTATCCGTTATGGCGTGATGCACAGGAATACGTTTATTAACTCGCCTAGAAAGCTCGATTTTTGCTACATGGCAAAAGCTCGTCCAAACACATATTTTGCCGGTCAGCTTACCGGCGTTGAAGGTTATATAGAAAGCGCTGCGAGCGGATTTGTGGCGGGCATTGAGCTTGCGCTTGAATT
>CAZUUR010000024.1:0-9204 GCA_964622815.1 uncultured Oscillospiraceae bacterium
ACGGGTATCACGGCCACGCGCTTGGCGATAGGCGCGTTCGTAGTGCCGTATATATTCGTTTTAAATCCCTCCATGCTGATGATGGGTGCGGCGTGGTACGAAATAGTATTCAATGTGCTTACGGCGCTTTTGGGCATGTATGTGCTCTCGGCAGGATTGACGGCATATTTTGAAGATAAATGCCGTTGGTATGAGTGCATATTGCTCGTTGTAGGCGGGCTTCTCATGATAATCCCCGGTTGGGAGACAGACGTCGCGGGTCTTGCTGTTGCAATAGCGCTATTCGTATTGCAGCGCTCGCGCAAGCGCAAGCGGGAAGCAAAGCTGGCGCAATAGTTTAAATCAAGCAGTCGGGCAAGACCGTAGCCGCGATAAAAGCTCGCATGGCATGGTCTTGACCCGGCTGTGATTATATTCACATTTCTAAAGGAAATATGGTATAATCATTAAAAACGGGCGGGAGAAAAGGTATGCGGCGCAAAACCGGTAAATACTATAGTGTGCTTGTAAACACAGGCAAGATGAGCGTGATAGTAGGCGCTGCCGTGCTTATATGCATACTTATGAGCCGGTTCGACGCATTTGACCATACCGATGCGTATACAACCATGATATTCATACTCGCCGTCTTTTTAGTGTCGCATTACACTGCGAGTTATATTTATGGCGTTATCTCCTCAATACTTGGGGTACTGGCGGTAAACTATTTTTTTACATATCCATATTTCGCATTTAATTTTTCGCTGCCCGGCTATGCGGTCACTATGATATGCATGTTAACGGTATCGCTCCTTACAAGCACCATGACCACTCGCTTGAAGCAGCATGAGCTTGAAAAGCGCGAGGCGGATCGCGAGACTGTGCGCGCCAATCTTTTAAGAGCGGTTTCCCACGATCTGCGCACGCCGCTCACGAGTATCCTCGGCGTGAACTCCGTGCTAATGGAGCGCGGCGACCAGCTTGAGGCCTCAAAGCGCATAAGGCTAAGACAAGAGATAGACGATGATGTGCGCTGGCTAATTCGCATGGTTGAAAACCTGCTCACAATAACGAGGATAAGGCAGGACGGCAGCACAAAGATACAAAAAACTCCCGAGGCTGTTGAGGAAGTGCTTGCGGAGGCCGTGAGCAAATTTAATAAGCGTTATGACCAATGGCGCGTTGATGTGAGCGTGCCGGACGATTTGCTGCTATGCCCCATGGACGCTATGCTCGTGGAGCAGGTGCTTCAAAATTTAATGATAAATGTGGTAGAGCATGGCGAGCACGCGCAGCATATAGAGCTAAACGCCCAATGCATACGCGATGAGCTTATTATCCGTGTTTTGGACGATGGCTGCGGTGTGAGCGCGGAGCGGTTAAAGCACCTGTTTGAAGAGGGCGGCCGCACCGCGTCTACGGCGGACGACGCAAAGCGAAACATGGGTATAGGTTTAAGCGTATGCCGCGCCATTATCGCGGCGCACGGCGGGAGAATGAGCGCGGAAAACCGCGCGGGCGGCGGGCTTGCCGTGTGGTTTACTCTGCCGATGAAGGAGGATGAGCATGGCCAATAAAGAACGAATTTTAGTGGTTGAGGACGAAGCTAATATAGCAGGCTTCATCACCGCCATACTCGAAGCAAATGATTATGAGGTGCTCACCGCTCAAAGCGGAAGGGAAGCGATGATGCAGGTCACGTCATATTGCCCCGACGCAGTGATATTGGATTTGGGTCTTCCTGATATGGACGGGCAAAATATTATCAAATTTGTGCGCGAATGGTCGCAGGTGCCAATATTGGTGGTATCAGCGCGTACACATGAGCGCGATAAAATTTCCGCGCTCGATCTTGGTGCGGACGATTATGTGGCTAAGCCTTTTTTCACCGGCGAGCTGCTTGCAAGGCTGCGCGCGGCACTGAGGCGTTCAAAGCAGCGCGCGTCAGCGGGCGTGAGCCAAAGCGAGAGCGAATATCGCTGCGAGTCGCTCGTTATCGACTTTGGAAAGCGCCGCGTTTTTCTAAACGGTGCGGACGTGCATGTTACTCAAATAGAGTATCGCATACTTTCATTGCTCGCGGAAAACGCGGGCCGAGTGCTCACATACGATTACATTATCAAAAATATTTGGGGGCCGAACGCTGCGTCTGACACGCAGATATTGCGAGTGAATATGGCCAACATTCGCCGCAAAATAGAGGCGAATCCCGCAGCACCCCAATATCTGCACACAGAGATAGGCGTTGGATATTGGATAACGGAAAATCAATAAATACACAAAATTTCCAAGCACGCGGTGCTTGAAAATTTTGTGCTTATATAAACTCACTGAACGCAGTGGCGTTCAGTGAGTTTATGGTTAAGGAACCAAGCACGGTGTGCTTGAAAATTTTGTGCTTATATAAAATCGCTGAAAGCCACCGCGTTCAGCAATTTTATGATTAAAGAACCAAGCATGTTGTGCTTGAAAATATTGTGCTTATATAAAAGTGATGACTGCTTGTGCACTCATCACTTTTATTGTTAATGAAAGCCGCATACAAAGCGCCTGCCTTCGCTGATGAAGCGTGGCAGTCGATAGCCTTGCGCGCTGCAATGTTAACTTTTTAATTGTTGCCATATCAATGCTTTAAGCTTATAATATTAGCAAAATATAATGAAACGCAGGAAGCCTATATAATGGAAAATGCCCCTAAACGCAAGAAAATGCCGCTGTGGCTTGTGATAGCGCTCATCGTCGTGCTTGGCGCGGCGCTCGGCTTTGGCGGCAGACTCATATATGTTATGCTCAATCCCGCTAGCGCGTTCAAGACGCAGCCAACGCTCCAATTCACACCTGCGCCTGTGCCTGAAAAATCGCCCGCCGCCAAGCCGGTGAACGGCGCTCAAGCCACGATAGAGCCAACGCCCGAGCCAACTCCTGAGCCAACTATCCCAATAGATTATGATTTCATGCGCAATCGCGTGAATATTCTCATGCTCGGCTGGGACAGAAGCCCAGAGCGCGAGGTGACCGGCACATCGCTCTATCGCGATGAGGAAAATAATTTTAGAAGCGACGTTTTAATGCTGCTCGCCATTGATTTTGATAACAACAAGGCGGATCTTATCTCCGTGCCGCGCGATTCGCTGCAGCCGCTCTATACCGATGAAAACGTGCTGTATTGCGAAAATTCGCATTGGAAGATAAACGCGGCCTTTGCAAAGGGCGGCAGCGCGGGCAACGGCGAAATTGGCTTTAAGTACGCCATGAACACCGTAAGTCACGTTTTTGGCATACCGATAGATTATTACGCAGGCGTAGACATGGAGGGCCTAAAGGCGCTTGTGGACGCTATGGGCGGCATTGATTACGATGTTGACCTTGAGATAAAGCTAAACGGGCGCGTGCTAAATAAAGGCATGCAAACACTCACAGGCCAGCAGGTGCTCGATTACTGCCGCGCACGCAAGGGCTACGGCACTGATCAAACTCGAAACGATAGGCAGCAGCGCATGCTTTTTGCCCTGTTCGCGCAGCTTAAATCGCGCGACCAGCTTAAAAACGTGCCTAAAATTTATCTTTCCATGAAGGATTATGTGCGCACGAACCTTAGCGTGGAGCAGATGGCGGCGCTCGCATCGTTTGCGATGAACCTCGATATTGATTCCTCGCTCAATCGCCATTGTATAAAAGGCGAGTATATAGATAAAACGCCTTATAATAATGCGAGCTTCTTTGTTTATCACAATGATGAATTGGTTAAACTCGTGGAGCAGGTTTTCGGCTTCACAATAACCCCAAGCATAAGAAATGACGCGAGCTATGTGCTCGCTGATAAGGCGGCGGATAGCGCAATGGATTATGTGCGCGGCGCGGAATACGTTTTAAAGCTTCCAAAGCTCAGCGGGTATGTCACATACGATGAGTATGGCCAAAGCTATACTGCGCAGCCTGCTATTGCGCAGCTCACCGCGCAGATGGCCACCATGACTTCGCTTGCGACGCGCGATGTTGGCACGTTTACGGACGCGAAGGAGTTCATACCGCCCGCCTCGGTAACCGATGCGGAGGGCAATTTAAAAGATCCTCGCGATATTCCATTTGATACGGAACTCATAGCAATAGAACAGGAGAAGCTGCGCGCGCTTTTATATAATGTGTGCATAAGCTTCGGCGTTACGCAGGACGATATAGACCCCAAAGCAAGCCAAATGCCAAAGGAATTTATTGCGCTGCTTCCGCAGATAAGCCCATATTATGAAGAACCTCAATACGCGCCAGATGATTTTAACCAGCCGGAGGACGATGACGGCTAAAGGCGCGAATTATTCGGCGACCGCTGTTTTATAGCTCTATTTTCGCCCATTTTCCGCTCTTAAACCTAATAAAATTAAGCAGAAGCCTCGATGATTGATCGAGGAATATTCCAAGCCACGCGCCGATAAGCCCAAGCCCCACCGGATAGCACAATAGCCACGATACCGCGGTTCTAATTATTGCGATGCTTATAAAGGACGTGCGTGCCACATATTTTGAGTCGCCCGCGCCGCGCAGACAGCCGGATATGACTACTTGCGAAGTTTGCACGAGCGCTATGGCTGCTATAATAAACATTATCGCAGCGCCCATATCTATTATCGCTGCCTCCTGTGAGAAAAGCGAAATTATCTGCCGCCTTAGCAGGATAAACATTAGTGAAAGCAATATCCCAATAAACATAGCGAAGCGCTGCCCCGCCTTGCCGTAAATCATGGCAAGATCGGGCCGTTTCGCGCCAAGTCCCTGACCTACAAGGCTTGTTGAGGCGATGGAGAAGCCATCGGAGAAGGCGAAGCTCAAATTTAATATATGCATGCATATCTGATGCGTTGCAAACGGCACGGTGCCAAGCGAGGCCACCATCAGCGCATAAACAAAAAATCCGAAGCGCATGAACACCTGCTCCACCGCCGCGCTTGAGCCCACCTTGCCAACGCTCGATACGGTGCGCCTGTCGAAGCTCCATTTTTCGTGACCCAATATTGTGAGCACATTGTTGTGATGCTTTAATACGCTCAAAAGCGCCATCGAAAACGCCACAAGCCCACCGAGCGCCGTGGCTATAGCAGCGCCGCTCACGCCAAGCTTTGGAAAGCCGCAGTTGCCGTTTATAAGAAAATAATTGAATAGTATGTTCACCAAATTGGCCGCAATATTGGAGCGCATGCTCACCTTGGTATTGCCAAAGCCGCGCTGCGCTGCATTTATGGTCATGCCAATGCAGTTGAAGAACTGGCCGCACATGATTATTCTAAAATATGCTATGCCGTCCTCAATGAAATCCGCCTGCGCTCCTGCAAGCGTCAAAAGCTCGCGCGGCAATATAAGCGCGAGCGACGTCATTAGCGCCGAAAACGCCATGCAAATCAAAAGCGCTTGCTTTAGCGTGCGCGAAGCGCCCTGAAAATCCCCCTCGCCCTTTCTGCGCGCAACCACCGCCGTAACGCCCACATTGAGCGAAATGATGAGCGCCATGAGCAAAAACTTTGGCTGCGTTGTTATGCCAACGGCGGATATTGCGCCAGACCCAAGCGAACCAACCATCATCGTGTCCACGCTTGATACGAGCGATACGAGCACTGCCTCAAGCGCGCTTGGCCAAGCAAGCGCGAAGCAGCGTTTGTACGCCTCGCGCGCAGAAGGGATCTCTCCCCGTATGAGGGAGGGCTCCACGTTTTTTGTAGGGTCTATTATCTTTTCAAGTATGTTCATTTATACCCCGAAAATATTTCGGCTCTCCTGTGTTTTAGCGCAGGGGAGTCGAACCCATGCGCCTATTAGGCTCTCCTGTGCTTTACTTTGTGAGCTTAATATTGTTCCACGCATCGTTATAAACGGTGATGAAATCGCCAAGGTCGTGGAATATCTCGCAGTTGTCAAGCACGTCCTGAGGCGGATTGTAAACGGGATCGTCCGTGTAATAGCTGTCAAGCAGCGCAAAGGCAGCCTTGTTGGGCGTAGAATAGCCGATGTATTCGGTGTTGGCCTTTGCAACCTGGGCGTCGCAAAGGAAATTGATGAATTTCTCAGCGGCTTCGGCATTTTTGCTTGATTTAGGTATTATCACATTGTCGAACCAAACGTTGCTGCCCTCGTCGGGTACGGCGTAGGCAAGATCCGGATTGCCTTCCTCCTCGTCCTTGCACCACATAGCGTCACCGGAATACACAACGGCGAGCGCGCCGCCGCCATTTATCATGGTGTCCTTTATAGAATCGCCAAGATATGCGAGCACGAGGGGCTTTTGCGCTATGAGCGCTTCCTCTGCGGCCTTTATGTCCGCCTGCTCACGGGTGTTTATGGAATAGCCGAGCTTTTTAAGGGTTATGCCTATGGAATCGCGTATAGAGTCGTACATGAGTATCTGGCCGGAGTATTTTTCGTCCCAAAGTATATTCCAGCTCGTCACAGGCTCAGTTACTATGGTGGTGTTGTATAAAATACCCACGGTACCCCACATATAAGGCACTGAATATTTATTGTCCGGATCGAAGGAGAGGTTTAAAAACCGCTCGTCTATATTGGCTAAATTGGGGATATTGGCTTTATTGAGCTCGTGAAGCAGATCCTTTGCTATGAGCTTTTCTATAATGTAATCCGAGGGGAAGCAAATATCGTATATGCAGTCCGGCTGTTCAAGCTTGACGAGCATTTCCTCGTTATTCGCCATTGTGGAATATTTCACCTGTATGCCGGTTTCTTCGGTGAACTGCTTGAGCAGCTCTTCATCAATGTAATCGCCCCAGTTGAGCACATTGAGAGTGACTGCACCATCGTTTGCTGCACAGCCCGAAATGAGCGTGCAGGTAAGCACAATGACCACGAGAAAAATTGCAACCATTTTTTTCATTTTAAATATCCCCCTAATTTTTACCTTTTAATTTTTAGCTTTTTATCTTGCAGCGCGGCTTCGCGCTCCTCGCGTATTGAGCGAATGTTCACGATAACGAGCAAGCTCACCACCGCCACGAACATCAGCGTTGACAGTGCGTTTATTTTGGGGTTTATGCCCCTGCGCGCTATCGAGTAAATGTATATGGATAAATTCTGCACGCCGTCTGTTGCAAACCAGCTCACCACAAAGTCGTCAAGGCTCAATGTGAAGGCCAGTATGAAGCCTGAGATTATGCCCGGCATTATATCCGGTATAACCACCTTTGTAAGCGCCTTAAAGGGCGTGCAGCCCAAGTCCATAGCCGCTTCGTAGAGCATGTTTGAGCTTTGGCGAAGCTTTGGCATAACGGAGAATATCACATAAGGTATGTTGAATGTGATGTGCGCTATGAGCATTCTAATATATCCGTCAGATAGCCCCATGAAAGCGAACAGCATCATAAAGCTTATGCCGGTCACAAGATCCGGGTTGACTACCGGAAGCTGCGAAATATTTTCGACTATAGCGCGCGGCCCTTTCTTCATTGAATGAAGGCCTATGGCCGCGAAGGTGCCGATTATCGTGGCCACCACGGCGGATATGAGCGCCACGCTCAATGTAACAATAAGCGCGCTCATTATGGTTTGATCGTTAAAGAGCGCCTCGTACCATTTGAGTGAGAAGCCCTGCCAGTTGCCCATGGTTTTTGCATTGTTGAAAGAGAAAACTATGAGCACAACTATGGGCGCATAGAGGAATAGGAGCATAAGCCCCAGATACGTCCCCTTAAAAAAAGATCTAAGCTTTTTCACCAGAGCTTCGCACCTCCTTCATCGCCCGCCTCGCGCTCGGCGCGGCGCATTATTGCCATGGATATTAGCACCAGCACCAGCAGTATGAACGATAGTGCGCTGCCCGCGCCCCAGGCGTCCTTGCCGAGCGTGATGAACTGATTTTCGATCAAATCGCCATAGAGCATAAATTTGCCGCCGCCCAAAAGCCTTGATATGGCAAATGTGGTAATAGCGGGTATGAACACCATGGTTATGCCGGATATTACGCCAGGCATTGAAAGCGGCAGCACCACCTTAAAAAATGTGGTTATGCCGTTTGCGCCAAGGTCGCGCGCGGCCTCTATGTGCGAGCGGTCAAGCTTGACGAGCACGGTGTAAATGGGCAGTATCATAAACGGCAGAAAGTTATAAACCGTGCCGAGCATAACTGCGCCCTCTGTGTATAGAAGATTCTGCGGGGGCAGACCAAGCGTTGCAAGCAAGGTGTTTATAAGTCCGCTCGAGTCGAGCAGCACCTGCCACGCGTATGTGCGAAGCAGGAAATTCATCCACATGGGCACTATAAACAGCACCGAAAGCAGCGCGGCGGTGCTTTTTTTCATATTGGAAAGAAGATACGCTATGGGATAGCCGAGCAAAAGGCAGATTATTGTGGCCTTGAACGCTATCCAAACGGAACGCAGCAGCACTTCTATATACATTTCGTTGCTCAGCGCGTCCGCTATATTGCTAAATGTTAACGCTCCGTTCTCGCCCGGCGCTCCCGAGGTAAACGCATAATACCCTATTAGCAGCATAGGGGCGAGAATAAATATGAGCATCCATACTATATACGGATAAGCAAACGTAGTGCGCTTTATTTTCATATCAGCCTATGCTTTCCTCCGGGTCGTCGCTGGGATCGTCGCCCTCGCAGTCGCCCTGATCGGGTATGAACTCCTGCGAAGCTTCGGTGAGGCTCTTGTGCATTATGTGGATTGCGTCCGGCACTATCTGTATGCCTACCATTGAGCCAATTTCAACATAATCCGTCGAGTGGACGGTGAGCATTTCCTCATCGCCGTTTGCGAGCGTGAGCGCTACGCGAAATTCATAGTGTACGCCCATGAAAAGCACACTCTTGATTATGCCTGTGAGCTTTGCGCCCTCGGCGGGGATTATATCCGCGTCCTCGGGACGAATAACCACGTCAACAGGCTCGTTTATAAGGAAGCCCTTGTCAACGCAGTCAAATTCAACGCCGTTGAAGCGCACGAGATAATCCTTTAGCATAGTGCCGGGATAAATATTGCTCTGGCCTATGAATTTTGCCACAAAAATATTTTTTGGCTCATTATATATATCTATTGGCGTGCCTATCTGCTGTATTTCGCCCTCGTTCATGACCACTATGGTGTCGCTCATTGTGAGCGCCTCCTCCTGATCGTGTGTGACGTATACAAATGTTATGCCAAGCCGCTGCTGCATGCGCTTTAATTCTATCTGCATGCCCTTGCGCAGCTTTAAATCGAGTGCGCCGAGCGGCTCGTCCAA
>CAZUUR010000024.1:9214-13526 GCA_964622815.1 uncultured Oscillospiraceae bacterium
AGTACCTGCGGCTTGTTCACTAGAGCACGCGCTATCGCCACGCGCTGCTGCTGACCGCCCGAAAGCTGCTCTATCCAGCGCTTGCCGTAGCCCTTGAGGTTCACAAGCTCAAGCATCTCGTTCACTTGCTTTTCAATTTCGGCCTTGGGCAATTTTTTTATTTTGAGGCCAAAGGCAATGTTGTCAAATACGTTTAGATGCGGAAACAACGCGTATTTTTGAAACACCGTGTTTACGCGACGCCTGTATGGTGGTATCTCAAGCAGATTTTTGCCCTCCATTGTCACCTCGCCCGAGGTTGGCATGGTAAAGCCCGCGATAATGCGCAGCATAGTCGTCTTGCCGCAGCCCGAAGGGCCTAGCAGCGTTACAAACTCGCCGTCGCGTATGTAAAGATTTATATGCTTGAGCGCATCGTTGTCGCTATATGACTTTGATACGTTTATTAAATCTATAAGATGGTTTTTAGTCATTTACTGTCCCTCACAAATTAAAAGCTGGGCGGCGTTGACACCCATATAACGCGCGCGGTGCTGTGCCCCGCATTTTTAATATAGTGCATAGCCGCCGGCTTAAAATAAAAGCTTGAGCCCTTTTTTAGCCTAAAGCTCCGCTCGCCAAGCACCAGTATTATCGAGCCGGAAAGCACATGCGCAAATTCCTCGCCCTCGTGCGGGTCGTCAGCTTCTGTGGCCGCGCCCTCGCTTAACTCAACGAGTATAGGCTCAAGCGCATTCTTCTGCGCATTGGGTATGAGCCAGTGTATAGCGTAGCCCGCTTCCTCATTTTCCTTTATGAAAACGTCCTCCGCGCCGAACACCACCTTTTCCTCGCCCTTATCGGAGAAAAAATCGCACAGGTCAGTTCCGAGCGCCTCAAGTATATCCGTCAGCGTTGCTATGGACGGCGAGGTGAGGTTGTTTTCAAGCTGCGATATGAAGCCCTTTGAAAGCTCCGTGCGCGCGGCAAGCTCCTCCTGAGTGAGGTTCAGCCTTAGTCGCCTTCGTTTTATTCTATCGCCTATATCAACCATTTTTTCGCCTTCCGCTCTATTTTCATAATACGAAACTTAAAGTTTAGCAAATCTAAACCTCAATAATTAAAACACCTATGGCGTATTTTGTCAATACAGTATTACTAAACTCAGGATACATTATTACTTATTCTTTTTGAGTTGCCTATAACTAAACATGAGGTTTAGATTATAAAAAATGCGAATTACTGCCCGCTTGCGCGTGCTGCATATATGAAAGGGCGGCCTTGTATGGCCGCCCGCTGGGTTAGCTAAACTTGTGTTTGCAATTTATATCCTATCGAGCGCTGCCTTCAAATCGGCAATTATGTCCTGAGCGTCCTCAAGGCCGACGGACAGGCGGATAAGGCTCTCGCCTATGCCTGCTTCCTTTAGCTCCTCAGGCGAATATGCGCTGTGCGTCATGCTGGCGGGGTGCTCAACGAGCGTCTCCGCGTCGCCAAGGGAAACGGCGAGTGTGCAAAGCTCAAGCGAATTAATAAATTTTTCGCTGGTGGCGCGGTCGGCCGCAAGCTCAAAGGCCATTATGCCGCCGGGCAGGCGCATCTGTTTTTTGGCGAGCTCATAATATTTGTTGCTCTTGAGCCCGGGATAGTAAACATGCGCCACCTTTTTATGCGCTTGGAGAAATTCAGCCACCGCCATAGCGTTCGCGCAGTGCTTTTCCATGCGAATATCGAGCGTTTTCATGCCGCGCGATATAAGATACGAATCAAAGGGCGAAAGTACCGCGCCGGTCATATCCTTCAGGCCGAACATGGCGCACTCATGTATATACTCTGCGCTGCCTGCTATCATGCCGCTTATAACATCGCCGTGACCATTTAAATATTTTGTGCCTGAGTGAACCACCGCGTCCGCGCCGAGTGAAAGCGGGCGCTGAATGTAAGGCGTGCAGAAGGTATTGTCCACAATCACCATAACTCCGGGCACTTTTTTGTGCGCGAGCGCCGCGATGCCCTCTATGTCGTTGAGCTTCATAGTGGGGTTGCAGGGTGATTCAAAATAGACGGCCTTCGTATTTGGACGAAGATTTTTCTCAATATTTTTCATATCGGAGAAATCGGTGAAGGTTACATCAACGCCATAGCGTGAAATGCCGTGGTTGAGAAATGCGAAAGTGCAGCCGTAAAGCGTGTCGTCGGCAAGCACATGGTCGCCCGCCTTTAAAAGCGTCCAAAATGCGGTGGTGATAGCGCCCATGCCGCTTGAAAGCGCCAACGCTGCTTCAGCGCCCTCGAGCGAGGCGAGCTTGTCCGCCACCTGCTGAGAATTTGGGTTGCCAAGACGGGTGTATATATAGCCCTTCTCGTCGCCCGCGAAGCGTGCAGCGCCCTGTGCCGCGCTGTCGAAAACAAATGTGCTGCTCTGGAAAATCGGGGTTGCAAGAGGCGCTATGCCGGGGATCTTTATCGCGCCTGTGTGGATCTGTCGGGTTGCGAAGCCCATTTTGCTTGTGTCGTGCATTAAGTTTACCTCCGTAGCTAACTTCATTTTGTTATTTTGCCGCTAATGGAACGGCAGAGGTTTGATGACTCCGCGAGAATTGTAACATAACAAACAGCCGTAAACAAGTATACTATCCGGCGTATCTTTACTTTACCCACCAACCGAGATAAGATACTTATAGCAAATTGATTTGGAGGCTTCCATGGACTTGTTAAAATTGCAAAACGGCAGCGATATTCGAGGCGTTGCGCTTGAGAAAAACGGCGTTAGCCCCAATCTTACGGACGATACGGCTCAAAGCATAGGCGCGGCATTTGCCGCATGGCTTTTTGAGAAGCTGAATAAAAGTGCAAACACGCTTAAAGTGGCCATTGGCCGCGATTCGCGCGTTACTGGTGAAAAGCTCACCCGCTCGCTCGGCGCGGGTCTTGCCATTGCTGGCGTGGAGGCCGTTGATATGGGGCTTGCCACAACTCCCGCCATGTTTATGTCCACCGTTATGGAGGGCTTCGAGTTCGACGGCGCGGTTATGGTAACGGCGAGCCACCTTCCTATGGAGCGCAATGGCTTCAAATTTTTCACAGCCGATGGCGGCCTCGATAAAAAAGATATAACAAAAATTCTTACTCTCGCCGAGCGGCTTGATTCGCACAGCGGCGTTTCGGAGCTTAAAAAGGGCGATATAATGAGCGCCTATTCCCAAAGGCTCGTATCGCTTATCCGTGCGGGCGCCAACATGGGTGATACGCCACTAAAGGGGCTTCGCGTGGTGGTTGACGCGGGCAACGGCGCCGGAGGCTTTTTTGCGGGCGAGGTGCTCGAGCCACTTGGCGCAGATACAGCCGGCAGCCTCTATCTTGAGCCGGACGGCACATTCCCAAATCACGCGCCCAACCCGGAGGATGAGACGGCAATGCAGAGCATAACCGCCGCCGTAAAAAACGCTAAGGCGGATCTGGGCATAATATTCGATACCGATGTAGATAGAGCGGGTGCGGTTTTAAGCGATGGCAAGGAGCTAAACCGCAATCGCCTTATCGCCATGATAGCCGCCATAGAGCTGCGCGACCACCCGCACACCGCAATAGTGACGGATTCCATAACCTCAACCGGGCTTAACGAGTTCATCACCGCCAAGGGCGGCGTTCATCACCGCTTCAAGCGTGGCTATAAAAATGTTATAAACGAGTCCGTTCGTTTAAATAAGGAAGGCACAGATTCGCAGATGGCTATGGAGACCTCCGGCCACGGTGCGCTAAAGGAGAATTATTTCCTTGACGACGGCGCGTATCTCATGGTGAAGCTCTTAATCGAGCTAGCCCGCAGCGCCTCGCGCGGCGAAGCGCTTGGCGATATGATAAAGGAGCTTCGTGAGCCATTTGAGAGCCACGAGTTTCGCATGACGCTAAAATGCGAGGATTTCGCCGCTTACGGCAAGACTGTGCTCCAAAGCGTTATCACCGCCGTGGAAACGGCAAACGATATGCAGCGCGCCGACCCCGATTATGAGGGCGTTCGCGCTTCGCTCGATAAGGACGGGGGAGACGGCTGGTTCTTGCTTCGCATGTCCCTTCACGACCCGCTCATGCCGCTCAATATCGAAAGCGACTCGCCCGGCGGCGCAAAAAAAATAGCCAAGCGCCTCGTAAGGCTGCTCGCAAGCTTTGATATGCTCGATACTGCGGAATTGGTTAAGTTTGCCAAAGAGTGAAAAGAATTATCTGTTATGCCACGGCGTCCGCTTTTGCAAAAAAGGCCGTCTCACACGAGACGGCCTCAGACTGTCAAAGAACCCCTGTTTTCCAGAACGAAAAACAGGGGTTCTTGATG